>JBGPRV010000005.1:0-28599 GCA_041489785.1 Dehalococcoidia bacterium
GCAAGATATTTTTCTTGATGGAATTTTAAGTGAGCGAGCAAAGTCCAGAGCAGAAACGAAAACTTCCCCCAATAGTCATAGTGGGCATAATTCTGGCAGCTCTCTGTGGCTTGTCATTGTACATACGCATAGCCTTGCCTTATCACCAAGTTTTTGTCAATGACTGGGTCTGGTTCCGAGAGACTGATGCCTATTATTACATACGCAACATAGAAGTTCTGGTTCATAACTTTCCCCACTACAATACCTTTGACCCCTACATTTTCTACCCTGGGGGTGGTGGAGGGGTTCCTCGTCCCTTCTTCGCCTGGCTTGTAGCTGCCGTTATTCTGCTTGTTAGCCACGGGGCGCCAACTCTGCATACCATAGAAGTGGTGAGCGCTTACATACCCCCTATTCTGGGTACTCTGACGCTCATCCCGGTGTACTTTATCGGCAAGGAACTGTTTAACCGCTGGGCGGGCGTAATTGCAGCCGCCCTGGTTGCCATCTTGCCCGGCGAATTTCTGCATCGTTCCCTGCTTGGCTTTACCGACCACCATATAGCTGAGACTCTATTCAGCACCGTGTTCATGCTCTTCCTAATAATGGCCATTAAGCGGGCTCGAGAAAGAGACATTTCCTTCAGCCACATTCTAAGTAGAGACTGGTCGACTATCGCCAAGCCTCTCGTCTATACCCTGCTCGCTGGCGTCTTCCTGGGTATTTATCTGCTTTTCTGGATAGGTGGACTGCTCTTCATCTTCATCATATTTGCTTACCTGGCGATTCAGTTCATCGTGGACCACTTAAGGCATAAATCGAGCGACTATCTGTGTATTGTGGGCACTCCTGTTTTCCTTATTGCCTTCCTCATGCTTCTTCCCATATTTGGCAACATAGGTACCATTGATCGTGTAGCTCTGACAATTGCCATAGTGGTACCTATAGTCTTGAGTATTATCTCGCGGCTCATGGCACGCAAGGCTTGGAAGCCTGTTTACTATCCCTTGACCTTAGTGGGATTGGCTGGAATTGGTCTTGCTGCTTTTCATGCCATCAATCCCTCGCTGCTTCAGTCCATGCTTGGCAAATTCATCATCTTCACCCCGAGTGGCGCTATGCTGACTGTCATGGAGGTGTCTCCCCTTCTTTTCCCCAATGGCCAATTTTCTTTTCAAATGGCCTGGTATAACTTTACCACCTCCTTCTTCATCGCATTTGTTTCCCTTGCCATGCTTATTTATGTCGCTATTAAGGGAAAAAGTGCTGACAAAATTTTGTTCCTGGTATGGAGCATAATGATGTTGATGGCAGTCCTTGGGCAGCGCCGCTTCGGTTACTACTACGCCGTAAATGTTGCCTTGCTCACAGGGTATTTCTCCTGGAAAATGCTGGACCTTGCTGGCCTACGCAAATTACTAGCTAAGCCTAAAAAAGTAGTGAAGTCAGTTAAACAGTTCAAGAAGGCGAAAAAGAAAACCAGAGAAAAAGCAAAGCCCAGAACATTTATGCAGCCCAGAGGCGCCTGGGTAGGGGTCATCGTTGTCGGAATAGTCATCTTTTTCGTGGTCTTTTTCATCCCGAACTTCGTGCCTATTAAGCAGGATATCGTTTCTGGTAATTGGAGTCGTGGGTTCGCTACAATGAATACAGAACGTCAAGTTTTTGGATTAACACTGTCGCTTGCCGGGTCGTCAGGTTCTGTTATGGACAAGGGGTGGTATACCTCGCTTCTGTGGTTAAAGGAAAGTGATAACAGCCCCGACCCCTTTGAGGATTTTAATGATCCCGATTTCTATTATGAGCTATATAAGACTCCGTTCCAGTATCCTGAATCCGCCTATGGCGTGATGTCCTGGTGGGACTATGGCTACTTTATAATGCAAATTGCCCATCGCATACCCAATGCCAATCCTGGCCAGGCTAACGCTGACAAGGCTGGCCAATTCTTTACCGCCCAGAACGAAAGTTCAGCCAATATTTTAGCCGACGAGTTAGGTACGAAATATGTGGTGATTGACTATATGATGGCAACTTCGAAGTTCTATGCCATGGCGGAATGGGCTGGTAAGAGCGTGGATGAGTTTTACGAATATTATTACTTGCCTCCATCGAGTAGCGGAAGTAGCGGGCAATGGGCAATGTTATACTACCCCGCTTACTACAACTCTACTGTGGTCAGGCTCTACAACTTTGACGGCAAAAACGTGACTCCCACACAACCGGTAGTCATATCTTATGAAGAGACAGAATATCAAGGACAGAAGTATAAGCAAGTCACCGGTGGGCAATATTTCCCCACCTATGCAGATGCTCAAGCTTATGTCGCAAACCAGACGTCGGGAAATTATAGAATAGTGAGTGATAATCCTTTTAAAAGTATCGTGCCTCTTGAAAAATTGAGCAGCTATGAGCTCGTATATCAATCCAACGCTACAGTAACAATGTATGGACAGACAGTGCCCAGTGTGAAGATTTTTGAGTATCTTGGCTCAAATCAGTCCTGAGTAAGAATACAGCTATCATCACCGGTGGGGCGGGATTTATATGGGCTCTCATCTAGTTGCGGAACTGCTGAAACCTCGGTATAAGGTAATAATCCTGGATGACCTCTCCAGCGGAAAACATAAGAATCCCTATTGCGCCTTCTTGTTCTTCTGTCCCTTCCTTCTTTGTGTCACTGCGAGCCCCGATGCAATCGGGGCATGATAATTCTCGAGATTGCTTCGGCTGACTCCGTCAGCCTCGCAACGACAAAGGAAGGATGTGCCTCGCAATGATAGAGAAGGGTGTGCCTCGCGATGACGGCTTGAGTGCCGAACGTTCTTCTGATAAACTGCTTAAGATGTAAGAACGGAGTATGTTGGCAGTCATGAATAATGGAGTGAAGCAAGATGAATAAAACACGATTGAGCCAGTCAAAAATCACCAATAAAACTGTTGTGTGTATTATCGGTTTGGGCTACGTCGGCTTGCCCCTGGCTTTGGCCTTTGCCAAAGCTGGTTTAAAGGTGCTCGGGGTCGACATTCAACAAAGGCGGGTGGATTGGGTTAACAAAGGACAGTCTTACATAGCTGATGTAGATAGCAAAGTCCTTAGAGAAACGGTCAGAAAAGGGTCGTTGGAGGCCACTACTGACCAGAGCCGACTCAAGGAGGTTGACGCCATCTGCATTTGTGTGCCCACTCCGCTTACCAAAACCAAAGACCCAGAGCTCTCTTATGTCATCAGTGAGTCCGAAGTGGTCTCCAGGTATCTTCAGAAAGGTCAATTAGTGATTCTCGAGAGCACAACCTATCCAGGCACCACCCGAGAGGTGATGCTACCAATTTTGGAACGCTCCGAACTCAAAGCGGGACGTGATTTCTATCTTGCCTTCTCTCCGGAAAGGGTCGACCCTGGCAGCAAGAATTACAATGTCCGGAACACGCCGAAGGTGATTGGGGGCATAGACGCCAAATCTACAAAGCTCGCTACGCTCTTGTACAGTCGAATCGTAGATAGGGTTGTCCCGGTCTCAAGTCCTGAAGTTGCCGAGATGACCAAGGTATTCGAAAATGTATTTCGTAATGTGAACATAGCCCTAGTTAACGAACTTACCTTGCTCTGTGAGAAGATGAAAATAAGTGTCTGGGAAGTAATAGATGCTGCTGCAACCAAACCTTTCGGCTATATGCCCTTTTATCCCGGCCCTGGCATCGGCGGGCACTGTATCCCGCTCGACCCTTATTACTTGGCGAATAAAGCCCGGGAGTTTGATTTCCATACCAGGTTCATCGAACTGGCGGCGGACATCAATGAGCATATGCCCTATTACGTCGTGTCCCGCATATCGGATGCTATGAACTCTGAAGGCAAGAGTTTGCACGGGGCCAAGGTATTGGTGTTGGGGGTCGCGTACAAGAGAGATGTGGAGGATGTGAGAGAGTCACCATCCTTGAAGCTAATTGAGCTCTTGTGTGAAAAGGGGGCAAACGTGTCCTACAACGACCCATATGTGGTTAGTGTTAAAATCTCCGAAAAGAACTTGAGGTCGGTGGAACTTACAGACGAGCAACTGGCCTCAGCAGACTGTGTGGTGATTGCAACCGACCACACTTGCTACGACTATAAATACATAGCCCGAAAGGCCAGCTTTGTATTCGATACCCGAGGAGCTACCAGGAAGCTTAGGAATAAGAATATTGTAAGGTTGTGATGGTAGATGGATAGAAATATAGCCGTTGTCGGCTGTGGGTACTGGGGCAAGAACCTGGTTCGCAATTTCGCCGAACTCGGCGCACTCCGTGTTATTTGTGACAGCAATTCCGAGGTCCTGAGCAAGCTTGCGGCACTTTATCCAAACGTCAAAGGAGAAACAAACCTTGATGCAGTGTTAACCGACAAGGAGATCAAAGGCGTGGTTATAGCTTTACCGGCAGCGCTTCACTATCCAGCAGCAAGGCAAGCGCTACTGGCAGACAGAGATGTCTTTGTGGAGAAACCAATCACTTCAAAAAGCTCGGAAGCGCAGGAACTTGTTGAGCTCGCCGAGAAGCGGAAGTGCATACTGATGGTGGGGCACCTGATGCTTTATCACCCCGCTGTCCACACACTTAAGCGCCATATCCAATCAGGCGACCTGGGTGAAATCTATTATCTCTACTCCACGCGGGTTAATTTAGGGCAGGTGCGTCGTGACGAGAGCGCATTGTGGAGGCTTGCCCCACATGACATCTCGCTATTTCTATATTTACTTGAGGATTTCCCTGAAGTTGTCTCAGCCCAAGGGATAAGCTACGTTCAGCCGCATTTGGAAGACGTAGTATTCATTACCCTGCAATTTCGCCCAAACATTCTGGCTCACATCCACGCTAGCTGGCTCGACCCTCATAAGATACGACAGCTCACTGTAGTGGGCAGCAAGCAGATGGCTGTGTTTGACGATATGGAACTGGAGCACAAGTTGAAGATATATGACCAGGGTGTAGTGGGCAACCGCGATAAGCTTGCGTCTCCTTCCGGCACACTGGCTCTGAGATCAGAGGGGGTGTTCTTGCCCAGGGTAGACCTGGCCGAACCTCTCTCGCTCGAGTGCCGTCATTTTCTAGAGTGTATCAAGAACAGATCTACTCCACTGTCTAATGGCAAACAGGGTTTGGAAGTGGTGCGAATCTTAGAGAAGATTGAGAAAGTTATGAAACACGAGCGCACCAAGCCGTGAGAAGGAGGGTCATTGATGAGCAACTTCATAGCTGAAACTGCAAGAATAGGGAAGGATTGTTCTATGGGACAAAATGTGGTTATCTTAGACAATGTCCATATTGGCGACAATGTCTATATTGGACATAACGTTGTTATCCACGAAGACACGAAAGTAGGCAATGGCACTTTCATAGATGACGGTTCAATTCTCGGTAGAGTACCTAGGTCGGGAGCCCTAAGCAGAAAGAAAGCCACCAAAGATCTACCCCCGTTGGAGGTAGGTAAGGACTGTGTAATAAGCGCACACGTCATTTTATATAGGGGCACGAAGGTAGGTGATGAGGTAATGATCGGCGACTTTGTATCAATTAGAGAGCAAAACGTCATAGGAGATAAAAGTATTATTGCTCGGTTGATTTCGACGGAACCACGGACGATAATTGGGAAACGTGTAAGGACTGCGGCTGTAACTCATCTTACAAGTGATATGATTATTGAAGATGACGCGTTTATCGGCTCGCATATTAGTACTACTAACGATAATAAAATGGGCAGAGGAATAGCAGGAGTATACAAAGGCCCACATATCAAACGAGGTGCTCGCATCGGTTCAAATGCAACACTTCTACCAGGTGTTGTCATCGGGGAGGAGGCTGTGGTAGCTGCTGGAGCGGTGGTGACCCGTGATGTGCCTGCGAGAAAGATTGTGATGGGTGTGCCCGCTAAAGTGATACGTGATGTTCCCAAGGATGAATTACTCTCACAAAAAGAGGATGTGCCGTGAACGTTCCTTTGGTTGACCTGAAAGCTCAATACAACTCAATAAAGGCTGAAATTGACGTTGCTATGAATAGGGTCCTCGAACATGGCCAGTTCATCCTGGGCCCCGAGGTCAAAGCCTTCGAAGAAGAGATGGCTGCCTACTGCGGAACAAAATATGCTGTGGGTGTAGCTTCAGGTACTGATGCTTTGCATCTTGCTCTCCTTGCCTGTGGAATCAAGCCCGGTGACGAGGTCATCACTACTCCCTTCACCTTCATCGCTACTGCCGAGTCCATAGCCAAGTGTGGTGCTAAGCCGGTGTTCGCGGACATTGACCTGAAAACCTACAATATAGACCCAGCTCAAATCGAATACAAAATCAGTAAGAAAACCAAAGCGATACTGCCGGTGCACCTCTACGGTCAGCCTGCGGCTATGGAACGCATACTCGATATAGCCAGGCAGCATAACCTGAAAGTAATTGAGGATTGTGCTCAAGCTCTGGGTGCAGAATACAAAGGCAAGAAAGTGAGCTCGCTGGGCGATGCCGGCTGTCTCAGCTTCTTCCCCTCCAAGAATCTGGGAGCGTATGGAGATGGTGGTATGGTAGTAACCAGCGATGCCCAGATTGCCGAGACGGTTAGGATTCTCAGAGCTCATGGCTCCAAAGCAAGCTATCAGCATGTCACGCACGGCTTTAACAGCCGCCTCGACGCATTGCAGGCTGCGATTCTCAGAGCCAAGCTGAAGCACTTGGACGACTGGATTGAGGCACGGCGCCGCAAAGCCACGCTCTATACCGAATTGCTGAGCCGGCTAGATGGCATCGAGCCCCCTCATTCAGAGAAGCACCCCAGGTCTTCCTGCAATTACTACACCATCCGTCTCAAGGATTCTCGGCTGAACCGTGCAGAACTGAGAAAGCATCTGGTATCGCAGGGCATCCAGACGGCGGTTTACTATCCCTTATCACTTCATCTTCAGGAGGTGTACAGGTATTTGGCCTACAAACCAGGCGATTTCCCTCAAAGTGAGCTGGCTCAAGAACAGGTCCTATCTTTGCCTATGTACGCCGAGCTTAGCGAGGAACAGGTCGAAGAAGCAGCCGGAGAGATTAGTAGTTTCTGCGTGATTGTGGCTTAGCCATTGGGATATGGCCATGAAAATGGTTCTGGCGGACCGAGTCAGGGCGATTAGCGGGCGTCAACAGTGAAAATCTGCTATTTGGCAAACGCTGCAAGCCTTCATACTGTGAGGTGGGCAGAATATTTTGCAGGCAGAGGTCATGAAGTCCATCTAATCTCAACAGAGCCTTATGAAAACGAGAGAGCTGAGAACGTGAATCTACACCTCCTTAGGGTATTCCGCCCCCGGGTACGGATTGTATCCAGCATGATAAATCTACTGCTTTATACAGTTCAGATCAGGAGGCTACTAAAAAGAGTGCAGCCACATATTCTCCATGCTCACTACATCTCCGACTACGCTTTTTTGGGGGCACTAAGCGGCTTCCATCCTCTTGTTTTGACTGCCTGGGGCTCTGACATACTAATCACCCCGAAGGAGTCTGGCAGGGTTAGAGCTGAGGTAAAATTTGCCCTCAGACGAGCCGACTTAATAACGTGTGGTGGGGAGCATGTGAGGAGATCGCTGATAGAATTAGGAGCAGAGCTTGAAAGGATAAGCCTCGTCTACTGGGGTATTGACACTCAGAAATTTCACCCAAGACAAAGAAGTGCTAAAATCCAGGAGGAGTTGGGAATATCCAACTCACCCGCGGTGATAAGTCTGTCGAGTCTTGAGCCGTCGTATGACATCGAGTCCTTGATTGCTTCTGTCCCCTTGGTCTTAAAGGAAATTCCTGAGGCAAAATTCGTAATTGTCGGAAGGGGCTCGCAAGAGATGAAGCTGAAGGAATTAGCTAGGTCCCTGGGTGTTTCAGCTAGCCTCAGATTTGTAGGTTGGATTCCACATGATCGGGTTCCTGAATACATAGCGTGCGGAGATGTTTCTGTTTCCACCTTCCTATCGAGTGGTGGCCTTAGCCAAGGTACAGCAGAAGCAATGGCTTGTGGACTGCCAGTAATACTTACCGATTTTGGAGATAATCGAAATTGGGTGCAGGATGGCGTAAATGGATATGTTATACCGTTGAGAAGCCCGGAAGTTTTGGCATCGAAAATTATCCATCTTATACATAACAAAGACGTTAGGGAGAAATTCGGACAGATTAACAAGCAGATAATTCAAGAGCGAGATAACTGGCAGAAAGAAATGGAGAAAATGGAGAAGCTTTACACAGAGCTAATCGGGGGTGGGAGGAATGAAAACACTCATGACTGGTGGTCCTGGGTTCATGGCAGATCAATTGTGTAAGAAACACATGCAAGAAGGCCGCACTGTTATCAGTTTGGGTAATTCCATGAATGGGAGTGTAATGAATATCGGGCCCCTGACATTCTTTTGTAGAAATCTCAAATTAGTAAATGCTGACATCAATCGAGAGTTGTGGCGGGATGCGTATGAGATATAGTCGCCTAACGGGGTTGGATGTTGATCTGTCATGCCTTGGTTTCGGTGGTTGGCAATTGGGCGGCTATGGATGGGGTAAGGTCTCCGAGAAAGAGACGATCAAAGCGATTCACAGAGCTATAGATACCGGGATAAGCCTTTTCGATACAGCACCGATTTATGGTCTGGGGCGCTCTGAGGAAATACTCGGTAAGTCCTTAGGTGCAGTGAGAAAGAATGTTATTATCGCCACGAAAGTAGGTTTGGTTTGGAAAAAGAATAAAACCTTTGAGAGATACCCTGATAGCTCGCCCACAAATATCGAAAGGGAAGTAGATAAGAGCCTAAGAAGGTTGAGGACCGATTATATTGACCTCTATCACATCCATTGGCCCGACCCGAATACACCTATCGAAGATACATGGCTGGCGATGGAGAAGCTTAGGCAATCAGGTAAAATCCGTTGTATTGGTTGCTGCAATTTTCCTTTGGGGCTGCTAAAGGAGCTGCTTCAATGTGGTGAAATTGACACTGTTCAAATTCCATATAGTTTGATAGATAGGAAGGTTGAGAAAGATCTATTACCCTTCTGTAAAGAGAACCGTATCGCAGTATTAGCATATAGTCCACTAGCGAGGGGGCTCTTGACAGGTAAGTATGACAGAAATGCAAAGTTTGAACGGGATGACCATAGGAGTAGGGGGACAGACGGATATTTTCAGGGCAAGGCATTTCTAGAGAACCTCGAGATTGTAGAGAGGATTAGATCGATTGCCGAGAGGTTGAATAAAACCCCCGCGCAAATAGCACTTCGCTGGGTATTAGAGAATCCTTACGTGACGAGCGCACTCTTTGGGGCAAAGAGTGTTGCTCAGACGGTGGAAAACATTGTTGCTTCAGATTTTACTTTGTCGAATGAGGATATGGAGTTCCTGAGTAAGAGGTGATACAAATGGCAATCAGATCAGCCTTACTGTCAGGTTTCGAGAAGACCTCTGAGCTTCTTCAGAGGACAGCGATGCGAAGGATTCCCGGTGTTGGGCGCGTCCACCACTTGTTGTATTCTCTCCTAAACGGACTTCTCTGGCTGTGGCCAGGATTAGGGCGGGGCAAAAAAGTTTTGGAGATCCAAGGCAGCAAAATGTACATCGATGTTCACGATAAAGACCCTAGTATGCGCTGTACCTTTCGCGCTTACGCTCTCAGGCATATTCACGAGGAACACACGACAGAGCTATTCAAAAAGGTGATAAGGGAAGGAGACGTCGTTGTGGATCTTGGGGCGAACCTGGGATATTTTACTCTGCTTGCCGCGAAGCTCATCGGCAAGAGAGGGAGAGTTTACTCATTTGAGCCTGAACCAAGGAATTATCATTACCTACTGAAGAATATAGAACTAAATGGTTATGACAATGTTTCTGCTATGCAGAAAGCCGTCTCAGACAGAAGTGGCAAGGTCAAATTGTATGTATGTGCCTATGATTCGGGTCATCACACAATAAATCAATATGAGGGTATTAAGGCATACAACCCTAACTTCGCCGGCGATAAGAAGGATTTTGTTGAGGTTGCGACGGTAACCTTGGATGAGTTTTTCGAGGGCATGAAACAACCAATTAGTGTCATAAAGATGGATGTGGAAGGAGCCGAGATGTTAGCTCTTTCGGGGATGGATAGGGTGGTAAGAGAGAATGAAGACATAAAAATGTTCGTTGAATTTTTCCCTCTTTTGATAAGAGAGATGGGCGGTTCTCCTGAGGAATTCATCCGTAGGCTTCTAGAGGATTACCATCTTTCGGTATTCGTCATCAAAGGCGATTATTCTGTACCCGGTTACGCTCCAAATGAAGGATATCCAAGAATCAATAGCGTCGATGAACTTATGGATCTGTGTGAAGAGAAAATGGACCATGTGAATCTGTTCGTCAGAAGAGGCGAGGATATGTTAGTGCGCTCCCTGTAGACGCACCCTGTATCTCTTTTGCCCACGTCACGCCCTAGCGATACTGGTCCGGATATAGAGGCACCTGCAATTGGGATTCCGTCGGGGCCTGACGAGGCACTGAGGTCGGCGCAGGAGTCGGTTTTCCATGTTTTGTGGGGACCATATTCCTCAGATGGTGGCGGATTCATATGATAGGTATGGATGTAGTGTTCCTTGTCTGCCTCTTAGTCTAATATTGATGACAAGATTCATAAAACGCTTTGCGATTTTGGTGGAGAATTGCTTTTTGACTCGCATTTCGATGCTGTTCATTGCGAGCGAAGTATTGGAGCATCTACGAAGCCCGTATAACGGTCTCGAGAAGGTAGCGGAACATCTCACAAAGGGTGGATTTCTTCTCGCTGCGAATCCGAGCGTTGCCCCTGGCAACATCGGATTCAACTGCTGCGGGGCAGGTTTCCTGGGTATGTCCCGTCTCACATTGAATTCCGGGGGTGTAGACAGCTTTATGGTATTGATTGCTGGCTATGGGTATCTAGTTTTGAGTTTCCATCCCGTGCGTTCTGTTCTTCCCCGTTACCTAGGGAAGACTTTCTTCGTCAGGCCAAGGTTCTTGCACAGGCTTTTTGGACACCAATTCCTGTTCATAACCGGTGAAGCGAGTCAAACTTGAAATTCATTAGAGATATCCTGATCACCTTTTCCACCCAAATCGTTACCGTCATCTTCGACGTAGGGGTTTCTATTGTCATTGCCAGGGCACTGGGAGCTGAGGGGAAGGGAGCCTATTCTCTTGTTATCCTGGTTGTAGCCTTGCTGGCCGTCTTCGGGAATCTAGGTATACACGTTGCTAATGTCTACTTCGGGGGCAGTGGGAAACACGATTGGACTAGGCTTGCTTCCAACTCGCTTGTTTTGGCGGTGGGGCTAGGGGTCCTGTTGGCCGTTGGTTTTCTGGCTTACTTTCATATTTTTCAACCGTCGTTCCTAAGGGATGTTGACCCGCGGTGTCTGGTGCTGGCCGCGCCGGTGGTACCGCTTAATCTGCTGGTAACATACTTCACATGGATCTTGTTAGGGCAGAACAGGATAAAAGAGTATAACCTGGTGCTACTGGCACAAAGCGGCGCATTTGCAGTGCTTGTGCTCCTCGTCTTGTTAGCCGTTAGAGGCGGAATATTCGGCACTGTTGCGGCGTGGGCCAGTGGTGTTCTTGTAGCCGCTATCCTTTCTATCCTGTTGGTGTACAGAACAACCAACGTAAAATGGTCTTTCTACCCCCAGCTATTTAGAGAGTCAATTAAGTTCGGTGTCCAAGGATATCTAGGCAGCATCATCAGTTTCCTTAGCTACAGGCTGAATATGCTTCTGGTTGCCTTCTTTATGAGCGCAACCTTTGTGGGCTATTATTCCATCTCAATTACTATGGCAGAAGCATTGTGGAATTTATCTGGTGCGGTAGGCACGGTGGTGTTTGCACGAACTCCGGGAATGAAAACTGAGGAGGCGAATTTATCAACACCCAGAATATGCCGCAATACCTTGTTCCTCACCTTTATAGCCAGCCTTCTACTTTTCGTGCTGTCGAGATATATCATATTGGTGCTTTTCGGCTCTGCTTTCCTTCCCGCGCTCAAGCCCATGTGGATTTTGCTGCCGGGGGTTGTAGTGTTTAGCGTTGCCAGAGTGCTGTCGAGTGAGATAACAGGAAGAGGGAAACCAATTGTAGGCACTATCCTTGCTGGTACCTCGCTGGTGGTCAATATACCTCTTAGTATCCTCCTCATCCCCAGAATGGGCATTTCCGGAGCATCTCTGGCATCAACCATTGCCTATGGCGTGAGCACTGTCGTGGTGCTGGCGTACTTTCTCAGGATATCGAAGAATAGCTGGGTTGATACCCTTTTGCTCAAGCGAGAGGATTTGAAAATCTACCGCAGTGCGCTTTCAGCAGCTCGCAGTCTGAATGTCAAATACGAAGCCACTGCGCTCACCAGGCAGGCTTTCTCGCTCTTGAGTCCAGGCTTCTGGAGAGGAAAACCCGCCGACTCGAATCTTGTCGGGGACATTAAGCAGGTCCCCAGTGTGGGCGAACGAGACGACACGAAATCTGAGAAGAATCAATAACAGGCGCTCAAACCGGAAGAGGAAAGTACTTGAAGTTTGCTTTCTCCCGGTTGCGAAGAGGAAGTCTGCCAGATATTTGCCTTTAGCGGTTATAATAGCTGCGTTTATCATTGCTGCTTATTAACGTACTGCTGCGGGAGTCAACACTCAGCTTTGGTTATGGTTTCAGCCGAAGTCATAGAGGAGACATCATTGGACTGGCTGCCAAACAAATTATCGTGTGCTGAGGGAGTTAAGCACTTCTGAGAATTTCCTTGTCATCTCATAGTGACTATATTTGTCGATTTCTGATTTTCGTCCATCATATAGTATCTTACCCTTCAAACGATATTCGTGGTACGATTTTTCAAGCGCGTCCTTAATATCCGGTATAGTTGGGGCGTCTATGCCAGCTTTGGTTTCGTTGACTAGCTCTGTAACCACGTCAGTCGAACCCCCTGTAGCCAGTATAGGTCTTCTTGTTGCCAGGTATTCGAAAATCTTCCCCGAGTACGCTCCCCGCTCTTGAGGGTCTTCCCACTTCAGAAGAAGCAATAACTGAGATTCTCTTTGCTTGTCCAGGGCAACCTGTCTGGGCATTGTCCCATATTGCTTGACTATGCCGGATAATGCATACTGCTCAATTTCCTTGTCCAACCATCCCATCCTGGGACCATAGAACCTGACTTCGATTTCCTCAGGGTCTATAGCTCCGTCAGAGATTAGGTCCCGCAAAGCAGCAAAAAGTTTCGTAGTATCCTGCTTGCCGGGATAAATTGTGCCGGTGTAAGTAATGGTAAATTTGGGGGTCAGGCAAGCTGGCGGCTCATTCACTTCTGCAGGGTCAAAGCCGTTGGTGATGACAGAGACCGTTTTCCCTTTGTGCAGTTCGCCCAACTTCTCCGCTGCTGGTTGAGAAACTGTGACCAAAGCGTCTGCCGTTGATAGTGTTGTCAGTTCCAGTCTTCTGTCAAGGAATTTCCTTAAAGGCCCATATCGGTAGTTATGATTCTGAGACCAGAGGTCAGGGAAATGAGCAACCCAGGGAATCTTGTATTTAGCCTTTAATTCACTGGCAATAAGGTGACTGGTCACGGGGTGACTGCTAAGCATGGCGTCAATACTCTCGTGTTGCAGCAGTTCCTTGGCGGCGTCGATGGCAAAGGGTCTCCAGCCTTTATCTGCATCAGGGTAGGCGAAGATTTCACCACCCAGAGCAAAGGCAAAATCTATTAAAGATCTCGTCCATCTTGCACCCAGCTGCCTCTTCACCTGTTCTCTCAAATCCTGACCTTCAGCCGGGTTATATCTAAGCAGTCTTTTCCAAAAGGCCAGGGCGTCGCGGTATGGTGTTTCTATGACTGTAAACTGCAGATCAGACTTTTCTCGCAGAGGTGGACTGAGGACAAAAGGTTGCCATCCAAATCGATGGAGGTGCCTGGCCAATGGCAGAAGAGCGAAACCCCCTCCCGGTGGCAAGGTGAGAGGATGCAAGTAACCTATGACTAGAACTTTCTTCATTCAGGCGCTGCTCAGGCTATCACAGGACGACTTCAACGATGGCGCCAACTGTTCGCCAGTTCTCATCAGGCCATATATCCTCTGGAATTTTAGTGACACGAATTTGTTCCGCTCGAACGAATTGCTTGAGCAGAGCCACGTAGTCTCTTTTCCAGTGACCCTGATGATAGACTCCTAAACCGTTAGGATCCTTATGTTGAGGTTGAAAACAATGCCATTCCATTAGCACCAATGCCCGGCGAGCAACACGAATCATCCCTTTCATAACCTCCTTAATTTTGTCCGGGCCTACATATATCAAAACAGCGTCTGTAAATACAACGTCGAAGCTTTTGTCTCGAAATTGCTCAAGTTCGTCTGCTTTGCCAACTAGTAACTTAACATTTGAAATACCTTCCCGGGCGAGCCACTCATTACCCTTCTGGACAGCTAGAGGATTAATATCTATTCCTGTTATCTCTGCATCGGGAAACTTCTTGGCAAGCAGGTACAAATTTGGACCGCAATTGCATCCCATTTCCAGAATGCTAGAAACCGGAGAGAAACCGGATATCTTTTCTATTAAGAAGGGTCTATGACTATGATTCTGTGAATTCCAGTAACCCTTAATCCAGTCATCACTTCCTTCTCCCCAGTCGTCACGTCTTCTTTCAGCCTCATGAAGATGGCGTGTAGCCCACTCTTTTTCCCTTGCTTTCGTTCCAACTATGAGTTCTTTTAGGTGAACAGGTTTTAAGGCGAAATAAGTCCTTACCACAAGACGGTAAAGACCTGGCCATCTTTCCAGATAGTGCCCTAACGACGTTTTTATACTCATCGCTCATTTGGCATAAAACTTACGAATAGTCCCTACCACGAATTCTACCTGCTCGTTGCCCAGTTCGGGGAAAAGAGGCAATGAAACGACCTCCCTGGAAATCTGCTCGGTCATCGGCAGCTTGAAATGCCTTAGATTCAGTGCGTCATGATGATGCATTGGTTTGGGCCAGGAAATCAATACCTCTACGCCCTGTTCCTTCAAATAGGCAACGAGTCTATCTCTTTCACGGGCGCCTATTACATAATTGGTGAAGACATCAAAATAACGGTTCTGAGGGCGCGGAGGCGGAGGTAATTTAATAGCGGAGAGGTTTGATAGTCCTTCGTGATAAATGCTAGCTAGTTTCCGACGCCGTTCAATCCACTCCGGCAGATGCCTGAGCTTGATATCAAGGATAGCTGCGTGCAAATTGTCCAGCCGGCTGTTGAAGCCATAGAAAAGGATGTCCCCTGTCGCTCTATCCTGCCCGTGATCTCTGAGCAAGCGAACCTTCTCAGCCACATCTTTACTATCGGTCACCAGGAGTCCCCCGTCGCCGGCGGTGCCCAGGATTTTCGCCGGGTAGAAGCTGAAACAGCCAGTCAAGCCAAACGAGCCAGCTTTCTTCCCATCGAAGCTTGCTCCCAGAGCCTGAGCTGCATCTTCTATCACAATTGAATTGTGTTTCTCAGCAATCTTCATCAATCTTTCCATATTACAGAGCCGGCCGTTCAGGTGCACAGGCATAATAGCTTTAGTTCGGGGTGAAATGGCTCTTTCAACCTGGTCAACATCCATATTGTGGTCCTCACCCACATCAACCAGAATCGGAGTTGCACCACAGTGGTGAATGACAGCTACTGAAGCTACGAAAGTATGAGCAACAGTAATAACCTCATCGCCGGGACTTACCCCACCAGCCTTGAGAGACAGATACAAAGCGTCCGTACCGCTGTTGAGCCCCACTGCATACTTCACTCCGACGAAGGAAGCAATGTTTTCTTCGAAGTGCCTCAATTGGTCACGGAGGATGAGGTCACCCCTGGACAATACCTCTGTAATAGCCCCAAGAACTTCATCCCATATCCTGCGGTAATGCTCGGGATAATTCACAAACGGGACCTTGTATGGCATGTCAACCTCCTACGATTCTTCTAATAGCTCTAACCAGGTCTTTTGCTTTGCGGTAATAGGCCCTCTCCAGCGTAGAACTGGCAGGAGCCGGCGCATCAGGCAGTGAAACTCGCACAATAGGGGCTTTCAACCTCTTGAAAATATCGTTTTCCGCTACTCTGGCGGCAATTTCAGCCCCCACACCGCATGTCTTCCAGCCTCCATCCGCAATAACCAATCTGCCTGTTTTCTTAACCGACTCGAAGAGAAGCTTATCATCCAAAGGCTTAAGGGAGCGCAGGTCCATCACCTCGACATCTATGCCCTCCCTACTGAGGATCTCAACGGCTTCAGTCGCTTCAGACACCATACAAGAGGTTGCCACCACCGTGACATCCTTGCCTTCTCTCCTCAGTATTCCTTTGCCAATGGGAACTGAGTAAAGCCCTTCAGGCACTTCACCCTCGCAGTCGTATAGCCAGCGGTCATCAATGTAGACAACAGGGTTATCGTCTTCAATAGAAGCAACAAGAAGTCCCTTGGCATCATATGCATCGCTGGGCATAACTACTTTGAGACCAGGTATATGTGCGAACATAGCCTGAAGCGCCTGGGAGTGCTGGGCAGCTTGCTCCCCACCTCTATTAATAATTCCCCAGATGGTTATGGGAACGCTCAATTGCCCGCCAAACATATAGTGCCAATTAGCAGCATGATTGGCTATTTGGTCCATGGCATAGTACATGAAATCCATTCTGGGGTGGACCAGAACGGGGCGCATGCCACAAAGTGCTGCGCCCACAGCAACTCCAGTAACACCGTTTTCAGATACAGGGGTATCAATTACTCTCTCAGGCCCAAACCTATCAATAAGGCCGATGGTGGTCGTTCCCACATACCAGGGACTTGTAACTCCCTGTCCGATCAAGAATACGCGGGGATCCTTCTCCATCATCTGGTGTAGGGCCTCGTTAATCGCCTGGGCGTAGGATAACTGCCGCATCTGATTATTCACGTCTTGAACACGTGGCTGAGAGAGCTGCGTCGACCCGGATAGGGGCTTTTCCTGGCAAAGATGACACTTTCCTCGACTTCTCTGTCAACGCTTTCCATAATCTTGACTTTCTCTGACATGGCTATGATGCCACGGGTTAACAGAACCTCCTCCAGTGCCTTGATCGGGCACCTCTGCATCCAATAATCCAGCTCTTTTCTACTTCTGAGCCCCTTATCAATATCATCATGAGGGCCGACATGTCCCCGCCATCTATACGTCATGCACTCTATCAAGGTAGGCCCCTTCCCGAGACGTGCGTCGTCTGTCGCCCTTTTGGCTGCCTGGAATACCTCCCCCACATTATTACCGTCAACTTGGATTCCGGGCATATTGAATGCCTTAGCTTTTTTCCAAATCTCAATATGTGCCAGACAAGCGGATATAGGGAGGTGGGTGGAATAGAGATTATTCTCGCACACGAAGAGAGCCGGCAGCTTCTTCAGCGACGCGAAGTTGAGTGACTCATAGAATACGCCCTCGCCAGCCGCGCCATCCCCGAAGAAGGCCACTGACACACTATCTGTCTTTTGCATTGAGAAAGCCAGGGCCGCGCCGACGGCCAAAGGTATCGTCCCTGCCACAATGGCCGAACTACCTGCGAACCCTTGCTGCGGCGAAGACAAGTGCATAGAGCCACCTCTGCCCCTTGAGCACCCTGTCTCTTTTCCATACAGTTCAGCCATCAGCGCCTTCATGTCTCCGCCTTTGGCAATATAGTGTCCGTGGGATCGGTGGGTGCTGAAAACCCAGTCCTCTTTTCTCAGCGCCGAACACACGCCCGTGGCCGCGGCTTCCTGCCCAATATACAGATGGCAGGGGCAAATGATTTCATTCAAGGGATGGATAAGCTCCGCGACCTTTTCTTCGAACCTGCGTATCCTGAGCATGGTAACATACATAGCGCGCAGGGTAGCCGCGGGAATATCCAGGTCTGTCTCGGCAGCACGAGGTCGGGGACGCCTCTTATTCAAGCTTGATCCTCTCCTCGAAACCATACTCTTGATACCAATGCACGAAAGTCTTCAGCCCTTCTGCAAGCTTATGTTCGGGCTCCCAGCCCAGGATGCTCTTCGCCCTTGTCGTGTCGGCAATAAGCCTCTGAACCTCTCCTATCCTCGGTTCTATATGGATAGGCTTTATGGCACCTTTCTTGCCACATAATTCGATTATCTTATTGGCTAACTCAAGGATAGTTACCTCTTTGCCGGTGCCGAAATTGACTGGCTCAACTATTGGCTCATCGTGCTTGAGCACACAATCGTAAGCTCTGACCGCATCATCTACATAGGTATAGTCTCTCGTTTGCTGGCCGTCTCCATAGATGATGGGCGAGATATCGCTCAGCACTCTTCTGGTGAATATGGATATTACACCCCCATATCCAATATCCCTCTGACGGGGCCCAAAAACGTTGAAGAGTCGCAATATGGAGATATTCATACCATAGGTCTGTATATAGGCATAGCACATTCTGTCTGCGGCGATTTTGCTCGCGCCATAGGGATGCGGGGCGTTTAGCGGATGTTTTTCATCTATAGGCACATGTAGAGCCGAGCCGTACACCTCACTCGTTGACGCGTGAATAATCTTCTGAGCATCGTGCATCCTGGCTACCTCCAAGATATTCTGGGTCCCCATTACGTTCACTTCATAGGTCAGTTTGGGTTCGACATAAGATCTGTCCACGTGAATCTGCGCAGCAAGATGGAATATGACATCTACATCACGCGCAATCCTCTCCAGCAAATCAAAATCTCTGATATCACCTTTTATCAGCTTGAAATTCCTGTAATCTAACAGGTGTCTAATATTGATCAGGTTCCCGCTCATGAAATTGTCCAGGCAGAGAACGGTGTGACCTTCCGCGGTGTATTTGTCACACAAATGGCTCCCTATGAACCCGGCTCCACCGGTTATCAGTATTTTCATTCCTTGCACCTCGGCATTAAATTCTTTCAGATAAGTGCGTAGTCCTTCGACCAAGGACCCTATACTGTAAGGTTCATCACCTCACTCCTTTTTCCCTGATGCATCTTGCATATAACTCTTCGTATTCTCTGATCCTGCTCGACATAGACTGGTTTCTTTCCAAATAATCTCTCGCCTTTCGTGTCTTGATAGCAGTCTGGTCAGGGTTATCAAGGACATATTGTATCTTATCCACCAAATCGTTTTTGTTTCCCCACTCTACCAGGTATCCCGCATCTATCCGGCGGACGTCCTCGCCGGCACCTGAATTACTGGAGACAATTATCGGAGTGCTGCACAACACTGCTTCAAGGGGCGCCCAGGCACCCTGCTCATATCTTGATGTCTGGACGACTACATCGGCGTCCACCAGGGCTGAGAGCTTGTCCTTTCCACCCAGAAACCCGGTGAATAGAACTCTGTCCGATAGTTTTAATTTCTCGACTATCCCCTCCAAAGTGGGCTTATAGCCATCGTCAGGACCTACTATTGCTAGAATAACGTCGCTTCTATGTCGAGCTAGCTCGTAGAAAGACTCAGCCAGGAAATCAAGCCCTTTTATCCAATTTATTCGGCCTAAAAACATGACAACGTGTTTTGCTTTGATGTCATATTTCTGCCTGAAGAGACCCTGAGCTGGCAGGTCGGCAAACTCTTCAACCGGAAGGGGAGGAGTAATCAAAACAATCTTGTCCTCTTTTACCCCTAGTTCTCTGTATTCGTTAATCCCCACCTCAGTCTCGGCAATAACCCTGCTGGCATCCCTTAATAGCCGATAGCCGAAGGCGATATCGAAAAGCCATTTAAGTAGCCACTTAACTCCCCTTTTCCCCGCAGTCATTCTCGGCGCGGAGCCATGAGCATCTAGCACATAGGGTACACGGTATTTCTTGGCGTAATGATGTGTCACCACATTGGCAAAGCTTCTGCAAGAGTGGAGGTGTATGATATCAAAGCCATGGAGTCCCCTTCTCGCGCCCCCAATGATATCTGGCATTATGCGGAATCCGGCTAAGTTGAACCAATTGTGAAAAGGATAAGCCTTCAGTCCCTGTAAGGAATCTATGTACCCCTGGTCTATTTTGAAGTCGCTACAATATATTGTGACTTCATGTTTCTTCAATAGTAAGGCTTTGGAAAGCTCGTACAACAGTTTGACAGTACCATTAGTGTGCGGGGTAAATAGGTCAAACACTTGCAAGATTTTCACTTGGCAATTTCCTCTAGGTTTACGTTTTGACCGTAGACCATCTCAAACCAGCCAAATAGATTACACGGTCTCTTGGTTCGTATCTTATCCTCATGCTTTGAGATGAACTGTGAAATAGGTAACGGGAACCGATTCCATACATAGGAAGCGGCCGTGTACTTTGCTCCTTTCAATCCAGCCCTCTCAAAAACCCTAGCTAGATATAAAGGGGACAGCGCTCTTTCATGCGGGACTAAACCTGTAATTCCCGGCTTTACTTTGTTGAAGATATTCATCAAAATACCAGAAGGATGAAATATGTTAGGCTCTAATGCAATTACATACCCCCGTTTTTTTGTAACACGACAAAATTCGCTAAGGTATTCTGGCAAATTTCCTTGCCCTATCAAATGGTGTAATAAACCGGAGGCTATAACGCAATCAAACGAATTATTACGAAATGGCAATGCTCTAACGTTAGCCAGGATACCTTGGAAGCCTTTGTTTTTGAATCTCCTGAGAGCTATATCGGAGATGTCAACGCCAATAATATTTTTAGAAGCTTTTTGAATACACGTTGCATCCTCACCAGAGCCACAACCAAGCTCAAGAATTAACGAATTGCTATCAAAGCCCCAAGTTGCTACAGTTTCATATAGCTTTTGACGAACACAATTGTGGGCAAAGTGGTGTTTTGCTGGAAGAGGCCTGGGCTCTCTACAGTCTATTTCCCCCTGCCTCCACCATTTTTTCTCTTCTTCAATCGGGTCGTATTTCATTTTCTTTAGTATGGCCCAAACGTCTTCCGTTTACCCATTTGGCCGGCTATTTCTCTCTCTTTTGATGTTCTGAGCACACCGACTACCTTGTAGATAAAGGGGGTGAATTTTGATTGAAATATGAGCTTTGCTAACATATCACTATTAAATGGCAAAACTGAAGCTTTGTCAATCAGAGTTCTTTCTATCCGGAATTGCCTCCGGTATTGTTGCCAGTCCTGGCTAATTTCCACATCCTCAAGTTTTGTTGAGCCGAGCCGCGCCTTTTCAGCGACTGTTATATGTTTTATGCTCTGGGGCGAAAACCCCATAAGCCTCGCTCCTAAGGCATCTGCTGCTACTGTATTATCAGCTATCAGAACGAGGTTTGTTTTCACCGGCTCGCCATACATCGGGCCATGTTTATTTAAGGCATAAGTACCATCCATGACTATTATCTTGGGTTTTATGAGACTGGCTATCAACGCCAGCTTGTGCGAGAGGTTTTGGTGGTGCATCCCTCTCATTGTATCGGGGACACAGCCCCAGGAATTCTTAAGGCTCAAACTAACAGTAGTCATCACATGAACCTTCAAAACCGGAACTGAGACAAAGCAGTCTATCTCTTCTAAAAGCAGCTTCGGTAGTTGAACTTTGACTGTCTTGCCTAGAATCCTGGACTCGATGATCTCAGAAGGAAGAGTTGATAGGTTAACTACCTCCACCCCAATTTCCTTACATATTTGGTACATGTTATGCCTTTCAAAAGCTTCATCGGCTTTGAAGGAATTGTTGCCTCCATCCGATTCACCCATGATCACTGTGCCTACTCTGGTCTTAAGCAATTCCACTAGGCATTTTAAAAGCTCGGGGCTAGTAGTGACTCCTTCACTATAGCGGGGAAAGGTAAAATTGGGCTTTATGAAGACCTTGGAATTCTTGTCAACATATTTATGCCATTGGATGAATTCCAGCCCGTTTCGTAATGCTGATTTACGATCGGCTCTTATCTCATCTATATAAATTCTATGCTTGTTATTAGTTTGAGGATTCATTTATGCTCTCTAGAACCGAGCGCAAGCTTCTATTTTGTCCCTGTTTCCTACGATCCATTCATAAACCCTTTTAATCCCCTTCTGTATGGGCATCTTAGGCTCGTAGCCTAGGACTTTTCTGGCCTTCTCGATAGAAGCTCTGCGGCGGGTGATTTTGTCCCAGTCCCTTCGAGACACAAATTGCACTCCGTTAGGGTTACCAGTGATTTCATTTACCATGCTAGCGACATCTATGACCTTAGTTTCGGTTTCTGAAGCAAGGTTAAAGGCATCACCAATTGCCTCGGGGATTACACCTAGTTTCAGTGTGCCCTCAACTATATTCTCAACAAAGGTGAAATCTCTGGTTTCTTCACCGGTGCCTGTTATGGGGAGGGGTCTCTTATTCAATGCCCACCAGATAAAGTTGGGGATGACATTGCGATAGGCACCAGGTATCTCACCGGGACCATAGACGTTAAAGTAGCGAGCGATGGCTACCGGCAAGCCATAGTAATTGTAGAAGAAGTTGCAATAAAGCTCTCCTAAGAGCTTGGTGATTTGGTAGGGTGTATCGAGGTGAAGGGAAACGAAGTCTTCTTTCAAGGGCAGCGGCGCCTGACTGCCGTAGACAGAGCAGCCTGAGGAGGCGAAGACGACTCTGCCAACTTTTGTCAGGTGCGAGTATTCGAGAACCTTTAGCGTGCCCAGCCCATTGACCATGAGGTCGGTCTCAGGATTGTCCACCGAATTCTGGTTGGCAAAGTGAGCAGCTAGATGGAAGACGAAGTCAAGGTGCCGCGAGAATGCTCTCTTCAGGACCTCTTCATCTAATACACTTCCCTGGATAAAGACTACTCCGGAGTTATCAGGGATATTCCATCGCTCGGCAGCAGACAGGTCATCAAGGACAATAATCTTAGCTGCTCCAGCCTTGATTAAGGCCTCGGTGAGATTTGAGCCGATGCACCCGGCACCGCCGGTGATAAGGATGTTCTTATCTTTGTATTCGCTTAGATAATTGTTCATTTCGTTTCTCCTCTATAGCTTTCTTTAAGATTTTCTCGAACTCATCGGTAATGTTCTGCCAGCTATATCTCTCAACAAAGCTCCTCGCTTTTTGGCCTAGTTCTTCTATTCTACCACTTTGAATCAGTTCCATGGCTTTGGTAACAACATCCTCAGGCTTATCCACATAGACTACACCATTATCCTCGCCAAACTCCCTCATTACCCCAGGAAGTCTGGTGGCAATCACAGGCTTCTTCATGGCCATATACTCATACATCTTGATGGGGACAATGTCCTGCATTATTTTTTCATCAGGATAGGATGGTAGGAGGCAAACACTTGAGGCAGCGATAAACTCAGGGATTTCTTGATAGGGCCGCTTCCCGGTGAGGATAATTCTGTCCTTCAAGTTATGTTTTTCACGTATTTGTTGAAGTGCTTCATAGGCATCCCCTTCGCCCACGATTAGGAGCTTGAGATCAGGACTGTCGATTTGGGCTAACTGTGAGGCAACTTCTTTCAAACCTGAAAATTGATATAGCCAACCCATGAAAAAGAGGACAATATCCTCCTTGGTAAGCCCATAACGTTGCCTTAGGGTGTCACCTTTGGTAACCGGGTCAAAACGCTCAAGATCAATGCCTGCCCCTAGTATCTGAGTTCGTTCGGGTGGGGCTCCTAGCTCTTTTACATAGTCCTTGAGTTTCTCGTTAATTACTAGCACCTTGTCTGCTTGTCGAAGTGTCTTGCTTTCCAACGACTTGGCAATAGGGTGAAAAGGCTTGAAGGGAATAAGCCTGTGCAATACATCGATCCAGTAGTAGACGAATGCTATGTTATTTTTCTTGGCGACTCTCATCGCTAAATAGGTGCTCAAAATACCGAAGCCGATAATCACATCGGGGCAAAAATCTTTTATTTGATGATGGATTTCTTTTCTATAAGAGAACATTGAGGAGATATAATCCAGCCAGGGAAGTTTTATGATGCCAGGGCGAATCAATATGACCTTTGCGCCATCATAGAATCTGGATACATTGTTAAACACCTGTCGTCTCGAGTGTAGTTCTTTCTTACCCTGTGTCCTCCATAGAAGCTCATAGTCGATGACACAAACATCGTGACTTTTTAGGGAAAGCCTCTCCATAAGATGATGCTGCTGGTGTGGGCCTCGCAGCAGCCAGTCGGTATCCTGAACCAGAAGGATTTTCACGCCAGCCACTTTTTACTTCTTGCTATAAACCTGTTTCATCCATTCAATGGTCTTCGGGATACCTTCTTCCAGGGGTATCTTCGGAGTATGCTTCAAGTCTCTTCTGGCTTTGGAAAAGTCCATGTGCTTGACTCTGGTGGTAAAAGGTTCGGCCTCCTTGTAAGTAACTTTGGAATCATTCTTGCCCAAATTCTTCAGTATAAGGTCGGAGACGTATTTTATCTCGTGTTCCCATTCCTCTTTGCTGCCGATGTTGTAGACCTCTCCCGGTTTGAAATTATCAGCTATGTTGGCAAAGGTGCGGCAGGTGTCTTCGACATAGTCGAAGATGCGGCGGTGACCCAGGTAGACAGTATAGGGTTCGTTATTCAGAGCTTTGTAGATGAAGGCAGGAATCACCCCTCGGTAGGGGCTGTAATATTCGTGGGGGCCGTAGGCATTGACTGGTCGAACCCTCACAGTTTCGGTGCCAAACATGGCTGCTGAATTCAGTACCTGGAGCTCTCCCACCCACTTGGTCATAGCATAATCGTTCATTTGCTTTAGGGGCACTTTGTCCATCACATCCTCACTCATCACCTTGTCATAGTCACCATAGACTTCAGCGCTGGAGAAGAAGATCATGCGGAATTTTGTCCTTTCCTGGAGGCGGATTACATTCTTGGTACCTATTACATTGGTGAGCCAGAGGTTCTCGTAGTAATCCTCGCCATTCCAGCGCCCATATTCAGCGGCCAGATGATAGACATAATCAAAGTGCTGCTGCTCAAATACCCGCTCAAGCTGGCGGTATTCAGCGACATCGCAGCGGATGTAGTTAGGTCCCTCAGAATGTCCTAGATCGCACACCCAGACTTCGTGTCTTCTTTTCCTTAATTCCGGGACAAGGTTTGAGCCGATAAAGCCCAGCCCGCCGGTAACCAGTATTCTAGCCATCAATTATCCTCCATTATTATTTTTACAATCCTTTCGCCTGTTGTCCCATCTCCAAAGGGGTTGCTCCACTTGTTTTCCTTATTGAGCATAAGACCGGTGGAACGAAATATTTTGTCGGGTAAGGCTCCCGCGAGAATGTTCGAGCCAACCTCCAGGGTTTCAGGTCTTTCGGTATTGTCCCGTAAGGTAACACAGGGGATACAGAGGATGCAAGCTTCTTCCTGAACGCCGCCAGAATCAGTGAGAATAAGCCTGGCATTGCTCTCAAGCTGCAGAAAGTCGAGGAAACTTACGGGTTCAATTAGTGTAATGTTCTTGGGGTTAAGGCCAAACTCGTTCATCCTCTTTAGAGAGTGGGGATGGACAGGGTAGACTGTCGGGATGCGAAACTCAGCAGCGACTCTATCCAGACCCTTCAAGATTGAGGCAAATCGTCTCGGGTTGTCAACGTTCTCCTGTCGGTGAAGGGTCACCAAGCAATATTTTTTGGGGGTAAGATTCAGACCACTAAGAGTATTTCCTTGTTCCTTAGCTATCTCTAAATTCTGATAGACAGCATCAACGATAGTGTTGCCTGTGACAAATATCTTGTTTTCGAGGATTCCTTCACCGAGCAAAATTGTTTTTGCCTTCTCGGTGGGCGCAAACAGGTAGTCGGAGCAATGGTCAGTTAAGATTCGGTTAATTTCCTCGGGCATACTTCTATCATAGCTTCTTAGGCCGGCCTCGACATGCCCGACTTTTATGTGGAGCTTTGTCGCTGCCAGGGCACCGGCGAACACAGAGTTGGTATCGCCCTCCACGAGGATGATATCAGGGCTTTCATCCCGCAAGACATTTTCTACGCCTATGAGTATCTTTGCCGTCTGTTGGGCGTGAGAACCTGAACCAACCTCAAGGTTGTATCTAGCTTGCGGCAACTTTAGCTGCTCAAAGAAAACTCTGTCTAAGTTGTAGGAATAATGCTGACCAGTGTGGAGGATAAAGTAATTCTGTTGCCTCTTCTCCAACTCCCTAATCACCGGGGACATCTTAATTATTTCAGGGCGAGTACCTAAAGCTATGGCGATTTTCATCTCAAAATTTCCCCTAAATCCTGCGACATTCAAAAGTGACAGTTCCCCCTTGGGTATAAGGCTCCCCAGGGTCTACACATTGCATGTAAGCGTGGCCTGGATCTCGAGGCGTGGTTAATCCAAGTTTCACAGGACACCAATCGTGTTCCAATATGATGACGTAATGAAGTAAGGTTGATAGTGCGTGAGTACAAACCGCGTCTGTTTTGTCCAGCAATATTTTGGGGTCGTCTATCACCATTTTGTCACCAACCTTATATACTGGGCATTTGCCCCTAATTTTACAAACCTTTATCTCAAGCATTGGGTGCTCCCGAGAAGCAGTCAATAGTCTAGAGTCGGGAGTTAGATTAGTCAAGGGAGACGTTATTGGTTCTTGATGGGCTGATTTATGCTTCGGTTATTTTCGCCTGCTTAAGGCGTTCAGGATTATGCCGGTGAAGATGCTCAACATACCAGTGATAATGAGCAGAGTGGTCAGTATAGTGTGGCCTATGGCGTACTCGCCTGTTGTGGCAGCTATATTGAGCACCTTGAAGCCGATGATAAGACCAATCACCAACAAGATACCACCGGCCAGTCCGAAGAAGAACAGGGGTCTCCTCTGCGAAATCATGACTATTATCCGGCTGAGAACCTCTATGCCATGTCTGATGGGGTTGAGGGTCGAGCCATCTTTGGTATATATGTTTGAGATGGGCACCTCGGTTATCTTGAGGTTTTTATCGGCGGCGAGGGTTATCATCTCTGATTCTATGGCGAATCCACGCGCTTTCAAATCAAGTTCGTTTATTGCCTTCGGAGAAAGGACTCGAAAGCCGGATTCGGAATCTGAGATATTGGTTTTTGAAGCGAGCCGGGCTGAGTGTAAAAGGACTTTTCGCCCGATGCGGCGGTAACGGGGAGTCTTATCATTCTGGGCCTCTCTGGAGCCGATGACGAGGTCAAAACCCTCCGAAATGGGTTTGATGAGAATGGGAATCTCGTTAGGGTCATGCTGGGAATCAGCATCTAAGAGAACGAGGATGTCGGGATTTCTCTTCTTTGCTTCGGCCAGTATGCTCTGGACGGCTGCTCCTTTGCCTCTATTTTCGGCGTGGCGGATTACGGTGGCACCGGCAAGCTCGGCAACCCTGGCGGTGTTATCCGTGCTTCCATCGTCAACAACTATGACCTCGTCCACATATTGCCTTGCCTGGAGAACTATGCTTCCGACATATCTTGCTTCATTATAGGCAGCTATGCCAGCAAGCACCCTCACTTGAGTTGCTTGAGTTCGTTGGGTTCCTTGAGTTGGTTGAGTCATTTGAGTTCCTTGAGTTTGTTGAGTTCTTTGAATTCCTGGGGTTTGTCCTTGTTTAGGAGGTACCGGATGAAGCCAGAAATCAAGCGAGCTACTTCGTCGGATTTG
The DNA here is from genome assembly GCA_041489785.1 of Dehalococcoidia bacterium. Classification (GTDB taxonomy): domain Bacteria; phylum Chloroflexota; class Dehalococcoidia; order GIF9; family AB-539-J10; genus RBG-13-51-36. Next base: position 27,578 of record JBGPRV010000005.1, read on the forward strand.
GAGTAGAGTTCATCGAATTTCTCTTCATTGATGTAGCTTTGGTCTAGGGCAACATAAAGCTGACTCTGGACTTCAGCTACCGAGCCTTTGGCAATAAACAAGAATTGGATAAATTCCTTCGTTGACCTTCTTGAAAACCCCTTGCCCCGTGAAATACTAGTCGAATTCATCTAGATACTCCTTGAGCCTGTTCCTAATGTATCTCCTTCCATAAGTTGTCTTCAAGTACTTCTCTCGGCGCAACGCATCTTCCTGTTTGATGCACGCCTCATAATAAATCAACTCAAGCGGTCTCCTGTTCCTGGTTGATTCCACGAGACCCTTATTGTGATGCCCCATCCTTTTCAGCAAATCTGCAGTGTGCCCCACATAGAAATTTCCGTCCTTTTTGCTTCGCAGAACATACACGTAATACATTCTATTTCACGGGGCTGGCTATATTAGACATTACTGAAACTGCTGCACTATGAATTTGCTCTCTGAATTTGTAATCGCCAGCGAGGTTTTTACTAGATTTTATGGCATCATAGATTATCCTCACCAGGACTCTTGCTTCCTGCCAGGCTTTAATATCCTCAAACCTTTCGATTTGCACAGACCAACTCTACGAACTCTACCAACTCTATAAACTCTATAGACTCTATAAACTCTCTGAGCCTACTTCACGGTTACCGATTTTGCCAGATTGCGGGGTTTGTCAGGGTCGCATCCTCGACTGATGGCGAGATAATAAGCCAGGAGCTGAAGGGGAACTACGGCGACCATGGGATAGAGTAACTCATCAACTTCGGGAATCTTGATCCAGGAATCATAAATGTCGCTTTCCTTGTCGGAGACGCCGATAATATATGCGCCGCGTGATTTAGTCTCCATGGCATTGCTCAGGGTTTCGAGAAAGGTATAGTCGGCGGGGCAAATCACCACTACTGGTGTGCCAGGCTCAATGAGGGCTAAGGTGCCATGCTTGAGTTCTCCGGCGGGCATACCTTCAGCATGGATATAAGAAATCTCCTTAAGCTTCA
>JBGPRV010000006.1:0-26092 GCA_041489785.1 Dehalococcoidia bacterium
ACGATTTTGAGTTCGGGAAATTCAATGGCTACCTCATCAATATAAGGGATAGGCCGTCCCGGTTCGGAAGGACAAAGAGGACCGGTATGGCCGACCTGGCAACAGAATGGAATCCCAAGCTCGATACACTCGGCGTATAGGGGATAATAGTGCCTGTCAGTCGGGGGCAGATTCCAGTACCACTGGACAATTCTCAAGCCCTTAAAGCCAAGCTGACGCACGCAGCGCCTCAGCTCTCGAATGCCATCCATAGGTCGGTACAAATCAACCGACGCAATACCCACAAAGCGGTCAGGATACTTTTTGACAATAGCTGCCACCTCGTCATTTGATATGGTTGGCCCCTGAGGCCCCCACCAGGCACATATTAGACCCAACCGAACACCCGCTTCATCCATGGCACCAATGGTGAACTCTACTGGAACATCGCTAGTCAGTTTCTCCATGCCCGTCCATCTGCGAAGAGAATCAAAAATAGGCTGGTTTGAATGTTTAGGTGTTGGGTGCTGCATCCAGACGTCAATGATTCCATAATCTTCTGCCATGATATCCTCCGATTGGTAACGCCTTAAATTTTATGCCTTGGACATATTACAACTATGATAGGAAAATCACAACTTGGCCTTTTCCCAGCTCTCTGTAATAAGCCCTGGCTGCCGACCGAAGTGAGGTGAATAAAATTAACGAGGTGGTGAGCAATTGTGGACAGTTCCCGAACTTTTATTTGAGAAGAAGGCGTTAATACTGTCTGTATAACAGTTAATTACTGGAGGCCGCAGTTGACCTATTTTCCCTATATTGCTATATTGAAAAACGTCTGAACTTTGCACAGGAGGTTCAAAATGTCCGTATCAACCGGGAATGACACAGCCACTATTTATAATCGTCCCGTAGAATTGTTGCAAAACCTGATTCGCTTTAATACGACCAATCCGCCAGGCAATGAGGGAGAATGCATCAACTATATAAATCATCTTCTTAAAGAGGCAGGTATTGAAACTACTATTCTTGCCCGTGATCCAGTGCGTACCAATTTGATTGCACGTCTATCTGGGCAGGGCAACGCGCCTCCCCTATTGCTTCAGGGACACGTAGATGTCGTAACTACCGAAAACCAGACATGGCAACATCCGCCGTTTGAGGGTAAGGTCGTGGATGGCTTTGTCTGGGGACGCGGCGCTCTCGACATGAAGGGTGGCGTAGCCATAATGCTGGCAGCTTTCTTGCGGGCTAAAGCTGAGGGGCTTGAGCCCCCTGGTGATGTGATACTGGCTATTGTAAGTGATGAGGAGAAAGGTGGAGAATTCGGCGCTAGGTATCTTGTAGAGAACCACGCCGCTCAGTTCGCGGATGTTCGCTATGCTATAGGAGAGATCGGTGGTTTTAGCTTCTACGTTGGAAAGCAGAAATTTTATCCCATCGGGGTCGCCGAGAAAGGACTCTGCCGTATAGAGGTGACTTTGCGTGGACAGGGTGGACATCCTACAGGAACATACCATGCAGGGGCAATGGCTAAGTTGGGCAAACTACTTCAACAGCTTGACAGGGAACATCTACCAGTACACATAACACCAGCGACACGACAGATGATACAAACAATGAGTAGTGCCTTGCCGTTTCCTGCCAACCTGGTTTTGCGCCAACTCTTAAACCCTAGACTGACGGATGGGGTGCTAAGAGTAATAGGAAAGCAAGTTGAGCAATTCGAGGCGCTACTGCACAATACTGTTAACGCCACCACGATTACAGGGGCTGACGTTCCAAACAGAATTCCAGATAAAATCGCTGTTAATCTAGTCTTTTGTTTGCTTCCCGGATATACTCCTGAAGACGCAGTTTCTGAGTTGCGTCAACTTGTCGGGAAAGACGCTGAAATTAAGGTAGTAGAGACTCGCTTTTACGAAAAGTTGCCTGTGGAGCCAGATATGGGATTGTTCGGTGTTCTCTCGAATATCTTGCGGGAGGTTGATCCCGAAGGCGTTCCTGCGCCTCTGGTGCTGCCTGGGTCTACAGATGGACGGCTTTTTTCACGACTAGGTATCCAAACCTATGGATTCCTGCCAATGAACCTGCCAGACGATTTCTTTTTTTGGCAACTTATGCATGGGCCGGATGAGCGCATACCGGTTGAAGCTCTGCCCTTTGGAGCAGACGCTATTTATAAGGTTCTGCAGCGGTTCGGAATAAGGGACGGCGGTAATACAATTACCAGTAAAAGAGCCTAGTTGACGAGCTTGCGGGCATATGTAACTAGCCATTACTCGTAAAGTTGGGTAATCAGATTTCGACATGGTGGGCCATTGTGGACTCGAACCACAGACCCCGGTCTTATCAGGACCGTGCTCTAACCAACTGAGCTAATGGCCCTCGGCAGGCAAAATATAGCTTTTGTGGGAGTGGCTGTCAAGCTAAGGGGGAATTCGCCTCGGCTTAACTCTCCCCAGCCTATTATCTTAGCGTTCTTCCTTTTCCTGCCAGAGAAGAGCCGCGGTATGCTTTATGACTTCGTAACTAAAACCGCGGTAAGTAAGATAACTGGATAGGCGTCGGTAAAAGTCCGGATAATCTAAATGGGCAAGGGACGGCAGCCGGCTAGACCCTAGCTTGTAAGCAATCTCTTCGTCATCTATGTCCTTGGTCACTTGTTCAATGATTTCTGCGGCTACCTTTTTATCTCTTAATTCTTTTTTTATCAATCTTTTGCTCTTAGGCCTGAAGGATAGGCGGTTATCCTTCCAGAATTGGGCGAAGGTAAAATCATCGCTCAAGTTTTGCTCCCTGAGTTTGGCAATTGCTTTCTCTGCCACTTCATTAGCAAAACCGCGTTTGTGAAGCCACTGCCTGATTTCCCCTTCGCTGCGCGGGCGATAACTGAGATAGTAGTAGGCGGCATCAAGGCAATCTTGCAATGAATTACTATCTGTCAACTGGATTCTTTCCGAATTAAATCAAGCTTCTTGCGAGAAGGTTTCTGAACCTTCTCCGAGAGAGATGCTGGGAACAGCTGTTGAAGCTCTTATTGCGCTTTCTAGTTTTGAAGCTAGTTCGGAGTGTTGCCTCAGGTAATCCTTGGCATTTTCCCTGCCCTGCCCCAACTTCGTATCACCGTAAGTAAAGAAAGCACCAGCTTTCTTTATCAAGCCTGTTGCTACCCCAAGGTCAACCAGATTTCCCTCTTTGCTTATCCCATGATTAAACATAATATCAAATTCAGCGGTGCGAAAGGGAGGAGCTACCTTATTCTTAACCACCCTGGCCTTTACCCTTGCGCCTACCATTTCTGTGCCCTGCTTGATGGACTCACCACGCCTCAAATCTATCCTCACCGAACTATAAAACTTAAGCGCCCTGCCCCCGGGAGTTACCTCAGGATTACCGAAAACAATGCCCACCTTTTCTCGCAACTGGTTAATAAAAATAACCGCTGTTTTAGACTTACTGATAGCAGCACTCAATTTTCTCAGTGCCTGGGACATCAATCGTGCCTGCAAACCAACATGGGCATCGCCCATCTCGCCTTCTATCTCAGCTCTGGGCGCTAAGGCAGCTACACTGTCGATGATTACTACATCTACACCACCGCTTCTCACCAGGGTTTCCGTAATTTCCAGAGCTTGCTCGCCGGTGTCAGGTTGGGAGATAAGTAAATCGCGCAGGTTGACACCGCAGTTAGCGGCATATCTAGGGTCCAAGGCATGCTCAACATCAATATATGCAGCAATGCCGCCGGTTTTTTGAGCTTCAGCGATTATATGCTGGGCGAGTGTAGTTTTACCTGAAGCCTCAGAACCAAATATCTCGGTAACTCGCCCTCTAGGTATGCCACCTATTCCTAAAGCCAAATCAAGAGCCAGTGCCCCGGTGGGAATGGCATCTCCAGCTACTCTGGCTGGAACCTCGCCTAACTTCATAATCGAACCTTTGCCATATTGCCTCTCGATTTGCTCTATGGCCAATTCGACTGCTTTCTCTTTCTCAGTAGCCACTCTTTGTATATTGTATCATGGGGACTATAACCCAATCAATGGAGAAATAATACAGAATCTACACTTTTCAGCGTGAAAATTTGCCTGAGGTTGCTATTGTCGCTAAAAAGCAAAGTTTTTCTACTTGTAGCCCAGGATCTCCTCCAAGCCTTTAGCCTCTTCTACGTGATAAGGGCCCACTCTAGTGCGGCGAACTTCTACTACGGTAGCGCCCACCCCGAGTTTCTTCCCGATATCATGAGCAAGGCTTCTAACATAAAATCCCGAAGACACCTCGCAAGCGATGGTGAAATAGGGAAACTGGAACTCCTTGAGTTCCAGGGAATAAATGCTTACCTTTTTAGGTGGTATGTCTACGCTGATGCCCTTTCTGGCTAGTTGATAAGCTTTCTGGCCCGCTATTTTTTTAGCTGAAAACGATGGAGGTGTCTGCCAGATATCCCCATAAAATTCCTTCAAGACCCTTTCCAATTCTTCTCTAGTTACTTCGTTATCGCTTCGCCGTAAAACCATTCCTTCAGAGTCAAAGGTATCTGTCTCGATACCGAGAACAGCCTTAACTTCGTAAGCCTTGTCCAGCTTAAGGAACAAGGATGCGTTTTTCGTGAACTTGCCTGTGAGAACAACTAAAAGCCCCGTAGCCAGGGGGTCTAAGGTCCCCGTATGACCAGCTTTCACATTGAATTTCTTTTTTATCCGCTCTACCACCCGGGAGGAGGTAAGCCCTTTAGGCTTGTCCACCAGGAACATTTTGTCCATCCCCGTAAGTATACTGGAAAACCTGCAGCTTAGCACTCCCCATTTTAGATCCTGTCATTGCGAGGCTAGCGGAGTCAGCCGAAGCAATCTAGGTGGGGACAATGAGATTGCCACGCTTCGCTCGCAATGACACCTTTCCTTACCGTCTTTGCGAGGCACGGTAGTGCCGAAGCAATCTTGGCGGGGCAATGATGGGAAAAATAGAGTTGCCCCTTTTTCTATGGTACACTACCGGCATGGTTAAGCTTACGTTCTACGGCGGCGTCAGGGAAATCGGAGGTAATAAAGTCCTCCTTGAGGATGATAAGGGGAAGATTTTCCTGGACTTTGGCTACCCTTATAGTAAGTATCGAATCTTCTACGAGGAATATTTGAAGCCTCGTGCCGGAGCAGGACTCCTCGACCTGTTAGTAATGGGATTGCTTCCCCACCTTGAGGGCATTTACCGCGCTGACCTGGATACAGGAAACCTGTGGCAGCAGTTTCGCCGAACCGCAGATTATCGCAAACTTGAAGATATAGATGGAATTCTGTTGACCCACGCCCATCTCGACCACTCTGGTCACATATCCTTCCTGAAAGAGGACATTCCGGTATACTCCACGGCGACCACAGCCTTTATCGCCAAAGCCATACAGGACTCAGGAAAGGCCGATTTCGACCAGCAAGTATGCTACTTTACCCCCCGGGTTGAGGAATGTTTGAAGGGATGGAAGCAGGGGGCTTACGTTGCCAGCAGCAGTGGTGACCACCAACGTCGCTTCGGCGTTGCTGACAGGCCGGGGCTGAGTGAGGAGGCCAGAAATTTTTGGGAAAGGGCTACCCGACAGAAGAAACTTGCCTCACAACCGTTGGACGATATTGGTAAATGTAGCTTTAATCTGCGTTGCTTCCCTGTAGACCACTCCATTCCCGGTGCCTGTGCCTGGGGCATTGAGACGAGCTCTGGTTGGGTGGTTTACAGCGGCGACCTGCGGCTTCATGGCAAGCGAGGTAAATTCACTGAGTCATTTATGAAGGAGGCAGCTCGGTTACATCCCAGAGCATTAATTCTGGAAGGCACTAATGTGGACAAAGCGACGAATGTTGCCGAGCAGGAAGTTTATAAAAATGCCTTCAAAGCTATTAACGATGCCCGGGACCTGGTCATTGCCGATTTTCCTGCCAGAGACGTAGACCGCTTGCTCACGTTTTTGCAGGTTGCCAGAGACACAAAGAGGAAGTTGGCTATTTTGCCCAGGGACGCCTACCTTTTAAAGACCATGCGCCTTCTCGAGCCAGAGATACCGGACATTGCCCGGGAGAATGCCATTGTCATCTATCAAGAAACAACTGCCAGTAAGAGCCCTGCCCAATGGTTGAAAAAGACTTACGAGGAATACTCCAGCAAGGTTGTTCTGGCGAAGGACGTTGCCTCTAACCAGGGTGATTTCATCCTCTGCTTCAGCTTCTGGGATTTGAATGAGCTGCCCAGCATACAGCCCCGGGCCGGCAGCCTTTATGTCTTTAGCTCCAGCGAACCTCACAACGAAGAACAGGAGATGGACTTCCGGCGCCTGCACCACTGGCTCGAGCGCTTCCAATTACGCGCATTCGGGCTCCCCGTAGAAAGGAATGGCAAGTGGGAAATACCTGAAGAGGAGAAAGGGCTGCATGCTTCGGGGCATGCCTGTGGTCCCGACCTGCTGCGTGTTGCCCGTGAGATTCAACCGGAGATGCTTATACCGGTGCACTCTGAGAAGCCCGAATTCTACGTGGATAATCTGGGCGACAGCGGGATAAATATCATCCTGCCCACTGAAAGTGGCACAGTCGAAATATGACTACTTGCCTCTGGCGAGGCTTATCATCTCGGCTGTAGCCGTGGTATGACAATCTCTTGGCTCTTGCCCCAAATATGCAATTTCACCATCAGGTATGCTGTGGACCTCTGCCTCGCCGCCTTGTCGACCATACCACCAGTGCCACTGCAAGCAGCGCCAACAAACCTACTATAGCGGTCTTCTCGGCTGAGGTAGTGTTGACGGCTATGGTACTCATTACCACAGCAGGCAATAGCCCGGCCCTCACTATCGGCTTCAGGCTGGGATGCTCAGTGATGAACTCAGCTATTGGTGGGCTGACCCTGTAATAGAGGCTTACCATGGCTCGTCCCACTGGGTTGGTGAGCAGATATTCATCTCTGAACTCACGGAGAATTTGTATTTCCTCAGCCATTGGGGTGCCGTAGGCTGCGGTGGCGATGAAGCAATTGCCCCCGCTGGGTGGGGGTTGGGGTGGTGGGGGTGGATACCGCAACGGTGGCAACGCAAGTAGCAGATTCCAATGAACAACCAAGCTTGTGGCGACCACGGTACCGTCGTCCTCGAGCCCCACCGTGCGAAACCGGCCTGCGGCGACCTGGGTGATGCCCGTCCAGCTGCCGACATCGCATTGTCCACTGTAGTTGTCTCCCACGGCGACCACAGTGTGATTGGCCTTAAGCCCCACCGTGTGATAGTTGCCTGCGGTGACCTGGATGATATCTGTCCAGCTGCTGACATTGCACTGTCCGTAGTCATTATCTCCCACGGCGACCACTCTGCCGTTGGACTTAAGCCCCACTGTGTGATCGTAGCCAGCGGTGACATTGGTGATGTTCGTCCAGCCAGTGACATAGCACTGCCCCTTGTGATTCCGTCCCACGGTGACCACAATGCCGGTGGAATTAAGCCCCACCGTGTGATCGTAGCCTGCGGCGACCTGGGTGATATTCCCCCAGCTGCTGATATTGCACTGCCCGTAGGCGTTGTCTCCCACGGCGACCACGGTGCCGTTGGAATTAAGTCCCACCGTGTGGTCACCGCCTGCGGCGACCTGGGTGATGTTCGTCCAGCCGACGACATTGCACTGCCCGTCGTAGTTGTCTCCCACGGCGACCACGGTGCCGTTGGACTCAAGCCCCACCGTATGATATCTGCCTGCGGCGACCTGAATGATGCCTGTCCAGTTGCCGACATTACACTGCCCGTAGCTGTTGTCTCCCACGGCGACCACGGTGCCGTTGGACTCAAGCCCCACCATATGATATCCACCTATGGCGACCTGGGTGATATCCACCCAGCCGACGTTGCACTGCCCGTAGGCATTGTCTCCCACGGCGATTACCCAGCCGTTGGATTTAAGCCCGACCGTGTGAACCCCGCCTGCGGCGACCTGGACGATGTCCGTCCAGCTCTGGCTGCCGACATCGCACTGCCCGGAGGTGTTCAATCCCACAGCGACTACGGTGCCGTCGGACTTAAGCCCCACTGTGTGAGCCCCGCCTGCGGCGACCTGGATGATATCCGTCCAGCTGCTGACATTGCACTGCCCGTAGTCATTATCTCCCACGGCGACCACGGTGCCGTCGGACTTAAGCCCCACCGTGTGAGCCCCGCCTGCGGCGACCTGGGTGATGTTCGTCCAGTTGCCGACATTACACTGCCCGGAGGTATTGTCTCCTACGGCGATCACGGTGCCGTTGGATTTAAGCCCCACCGTGTGAGCCCCGCCTGCGGCGACCTTAGTAATGTTCATCCAGTTGCCGACATCGCACTGCCCGGAGGCGTTCAATCCCACGGCAACCGCGGTGCCGTCGAATTCAAGCCCCACCGTGTGAGCCCCGCCTGCGGCGACCTGGGTGATGTTCGTCCAGCTGCCGACATCGCACTGCCCGAAGGCGTTCAATCCCACAGCGACTACGGTACCGGCGGACTTAAGCCCTACCGTGTGATTGCTGCCCGCGGTGACCTGGATGATGCTCCTCCAGCTGCCGACATCGCACTGCCCGTAGAAATTGTCTCCCATGGCGACCACCCTGCCGTTGGCCTTGAGCCCCACCGTGTGCAGGCTTCCTGCCGCGACCATGGGCGTGCATTCGGGCCCAAAGTCAGCCGTTATGGAATGATTGCCATCCATGATGATGTAGGTTATGGCGGCGTCGGCGTCGCCAATGCTGCCCACATCGCCGGTCCACTCGACAAAGCAGTAGCCCCCCTCAGCCTGGGCCACCAGGTCGGCTGATTCTCCCGGGGAATAGGTAAAATTCCCCTCTCCAGGGGTGGTTACCGACCCTCCAGCGGTGCTGTCGGTAGTGAGTTCATAATAAGGTGGATACGCCGCACCACCACACCCTGCCATCCCGGCAATTAAGGCTGCCACAACCAAAAAGACGCCAACTCTGGCCCAGTAACGGTGTTTCCACGACCTCAGTATTATTTTCATGCTTCACTTCCTCCGTAACAGCTCGGTTTTCTCAAAATCCTTATTCTTCGACAGAGCTTCGGCAGGACCTCAGCCGAAGGCTCTGGGCATATTCTTATTCTGTTCTCTTACTACGGCGCTGCCTCGCCCAGATTCCATTTGGCAAGCTCGACCACGAGGTTTGCAGCGACCACGGTGCCGTCGGACTTAACTCCCACCGTGTGATAGCAGCCTGCGGCGACCTGGATGATGTCTGTCCAGCCGCCAACCTCAAGCTGCCCGTAGCCGTTATATCCCACAGCGACCACAGTGCGGTCGGATTTAAGCCCCACTGTGTGAAACTCGCCTGCGGCGACTTGGGTGATGTTTGTCCAGCCGCCGATATCGCACTGCCGGTAGGAATTGTCTCCCACAGTGACCATAGTGCGGTCGGATTTAAGCCCCACTGTGTGCAATTCACCTGCGGCGACCTGGGTGATGTTTGTCCAGCCGCCGACATTGCACTGCCCATCGCCGTTATCTCCCACGGCGACCACAGTGCCGTTGGCCATAAGTCCCACTGTATGCAGTTTACCTGCGGCGACCTGGGTGATGTTCGTCCAGCCACCGACATTGCACTGCCCATCGCCGTTATCTCCCACGGCGACCACAGTGTGGTCGGATTTAAGTCCTACCGTGTGCAATTCGCCTGCGGCGACCTGGATGATATCCGTCCAGTTGCCGACATTACACTGTCCGTCGTCGTTCCATCCCGCGGAGACCGCAGTGCCGTCGGACTTAAGCCCCACCGTATGCCAGTAGCCTGCGGCACCCTGAGTGATATTCGTCCAGTTGCCGACATCGCACTGCCCGCCCCAGTTATCTCCCACTGCCACCACGGTGTGGTCGGACTTAATCCCCACCGTGTGATAGCGGCCTGCGGCACCCTGGATGATGTTCATCCAGTTGCCAACATCACACTGCCCGGAGTCGCTTCCTCCCACGGCGACCACGGTGCCGTCGGCCTTAAGCCCCACTGTGTAATAGATGCCTGCAGCGACCTGGATGATGCCTGTCCAGCCGCCAACCTCGCACTGCCCGTCTAAGTTATCTCCCACGGCGACCACGGTGCCGTCGGATTTAAGCCCCGCCGTGTGAGAGTAGCCTGCGGAGACTTGGACGATGTCCGTCCAGTTGCCGACATTGCACTGCCCGTAGCCGTTATATCCCACGGCGACCACGGTGCCGTCGGACTTAAGCCCCACCGTGTGATACCAGCCTGCGGCGACCTTGACAATGTCCGTCCAGTTGCCGACATTACACTGCCCGTAGTCGTTGTATCCCACAGCGACCACGGTGCGGTCGGACTTAAGCCCCACTGTGTGAAGCCCGCCTGCGGCGACTTTGACGATGTCCGTCCAGTTGCCGACATTGCACTGCCCGTAGTCGTATCCCACGCCGCCTGTGGCGACCACGGTGCCGTCGGCCTTAAGCCCCACTGTGTGATACCCGCCTGCGGCAACCTGGATGATGTTCGTCCAGTTGCCGATACCATCCCGCTGCCCCTGCCAGATTGATCCCGCGGCGACCACGGTGTTGTCAGACTTAAGCCCCACCGTGTGATACCCGCCTGCGGCGACCTGGATGATGTGGTTCCAGTTACTGACTTCACATTCCCCCCACCAGTTGTGTCCCACGGCGACCACGGTGCCGTCGGACTTAAGCCCCACCACATGATACGAAGCCGCGACCATGGGGGTGGATTGAGGAACAATCTGGCAGCCTGCCATCCCGGCCATTAAGGCTACCATAATCAAAAAGATGCTAACTATGGCCACGTAATGGTGTCTCCTCGAGCTAAGTATTGTCTTCATCCTTCACCTCCAGATTCTTGTAGTTGTCCCAATAAATTCCAAATGACAATTGAAATCCAAATGCCTAAAAGAAGCCAAGTTCGTACGTTTAGATATGATGGGCTCCCCATCGTGGGAACTACCGCAACCTTCTGACGCACGCACTTAACCACCCCCCCCATTCGCTTTATGGGACTCATAGTACCATTATATGATGCCATTGTTAAAATGTTATTAAGGAAATGGTCATATATGATGCCATTATTAAATTTTTATTAAAGAAATTCTCAATAGAAATGGGGCAACTCTATTTTCCTTCTCTGTCTTTGCGAAGAGTCTTATTCCTTCGTCATTGCGAGGAGCGTAGCGACGAAGTAATCTCGGGGAGTTAATAAAATTGCCCCGCCCTGACCAGTCAGGGCGGGGCAATTACGAAAAGCCCGGTTACAGTCACCCCTCCAAGCTAGAGGAGAACGGCATGGGAGCTATTCCAGGGCAACGGCGACCAAGGTACGGCGATATTCTCTGGAGTGGTCGCCCAGGTATCATGGACAATAGTATAGTTGCCTGAAGGTAACGGACCTCCTGAACCATCGGGGTCCCAGTTTAGAATATATCCAACGCAGGTAACGGCATGACCAATACAACCCTCTCCATAGGACCCATTCCACTGCTCGGGAGGGTTAGGGGGGGTTGAGTTAGAACTCGACGACCCCCACCCATATACAGATATTACCTTTCCGCTTTGTGGGTCAGTGACATTCGTTCCGGGTAGCAGGTTCCACCAGCGATAACAGACTACCAGAGGTCGGCCGGCATCAATTTCAGTTTTAATAAAAGGAAAGCCCACATTAGTAGTGATGGAATAATCGTCAGCCCCAGTCCAAACATGGCCAACTTTCCCGGCAGGGCGAACAGGAGGAGGGGTGGTGAAGTTGTGGGCATTATCCCAGCGGACATAATCCACATTCCCCGGCGTTATGTCCTTAGCCTTGGTTCCAAAGTGGCCATCGACGCCGTTGCCTCGGGCTGGGGGGGCTATATTATTGGTATCCATAAAATAGCCGACTAAATCCGCCACCGTCTCAGGTATAAGACCGGCAGTCACGTTTTGGGCATTAGCGTGGTTCGCTACATCGTCCCAATACTCCAGGATGTTGGCCATCGCGGTCGGGGCACAGTAATTATTAAGCCCACTAGTAGGTGGCACATTTGTGTCGGGAACATTGGCTATGAGGACGCCGAGGGCGAAGTTAGCGGTGACAGTGTGGGCAGCATTCATGGTGATGGTGGTGGTGGCAGCAGTAGCATTGGCAATGTCAGTCCCACCGCCCGTCCAGTTGACAAACCGGTAGCCAGAATCAGGAGTGGCCACCAGGTTGACCACCTGAGTTGCGTTACAGGTAAACGTGCCTTCTCCAGGCGTGGTGACATTGCCACCCGCTGTGCTGCTCATAGTCAGTGTATACGTGGTTGGGCCACAAGCAATGTTGTTACCCAAGACCATGAATAGCAGGACAGCGATTGCAGCGACTGAGATTAATTTGTGTTTCATTTTCCCTCCTTTGTAATACATTGGCCGTCTTCGGCCAAATCAACAGTGTTAACTGCGATGAAGTTGGAATTTTCGATACTAACTCGCGACATAATCACATCCACCGCTGTCTCCACAGGGTAAAAGTTTAGTTTTCCAGAATCTTACTTTAAATTATTAATTGTATACCTCATCCCCCGCCCTGTCAAGACTAAAAAGGGGCCAACTCTATTTTTCTCCGCTATGAAGCGTCTCACTCCAATGAAACCAGCCACTCGCAAGAGACGATTGCACGTCTACCTTCGGGTCTGGCTTCAGGCGGCGAGAAAATCCTCTGGGCCTTTGCCTTAGGGTTAATCCCTTTAAAGAAACCGTTGCGAATCCGCAGGCCTCCAGTTCTACAATCATAATACTCCATCCCCCATTTCTTCGCGGCACTTTGCGCTGAACAATCGAGCGTGCGCATTCGGAAACTGTTTGTGTTTAGTTCCGCTATTTCGATATTCTCAAAAATAGCCCAGTGAGAATATTTTAAAAACCTGGCCAGGTCCTTGATTTCTTCTCTGGGAAAACCCAGAGATTTGACCAATCGCCTGGCTTCCTCCGAACCATAGTCTTCAAAAAGCTGATAATATTCTTCACTCCCATATACTTCGGGAGCTTTCGCCCGTATGAAATATTCGAACCTTATCCACATGTAATTAAGTGCATACAACTGCTGGAGCATAACGGCATGAAGGGTATCTTTTTTAATGGCACGGATGTTTAACATCTTTTATTCCTCCGAGGTAATAGTCTAAATCCAAAAATATTAGTTCGTAATTATATCACCCCCTGCACTGTTAAGCGGTTTTCTGATCTTAAATGGGGGCAACTCTGTTTTCCCCCACCCGCTCGTCATTGCGAGTCCCGATTTATCGGGACGAAGCAATCTCGTGGAGCCAATGAGATTGCCGCGCTTCGCTCGCAATGACAAGAAAAGTGGGGCGCTCGCAATGCCAAAAAAAAGAGGTGCGCTCAATGACAAAAGGCTATAGTATTTAGTATTTTTAGTCGTTTGGGTATAATGCCTTAAGTGATTATAGATTTTCATACTCATATATTTTCCCCCTGGCTGAAGGAAAGGCGTGATGAATATGTCAAATCTGACCTTTGCTTTTCCCTGCTTTATTCTCAGCCAAAAGCCAGAATAGCTACGGCGGAGGAATTGCTTGCCAGCATGGATGAAGCAGGCATTGATTTGTCCGTCGTTCTTAACGTCGGCTGGGTAAGCCATGAACTCTGTGTGAAAACAAACGATTACATTTTAGATTCGGTATCACGCTATTCCACAAGGCTTGTCGGCTTTTGTGCTATTCAACCCAGGGCGGGAGATGCTGCCATAGCCGAGATAGAGCGATGTGCTAAAGCCGGGGCTAAGGGAATTGGCGAATTGAGGTCTGATGTGCAGGGCTTCAGTCTCACTGATAAGAAAACAATGAAGCCTCTGGTTGATACCGTGCTGAAGCACGACTTGATTTTTCTGACCCACTCTTCTGAGCCAGTGGGGCATGAATACTCTGGCAAGGGTAGTATCACCCCGGACATTCTCTACTCCTTTATCACAGCCTTCCCGAATCTAAAGCTTGTTTGTGCACACTGGGGTGGAGGGTTGCCTTTTTATGCCCTGATGCCTGAAGTAGCCAAGGCTTTAGCCAATGTCTTCTTTGATACCGCGGCTACCGTCTTCCTTTACAAGCCCGAGATTTTTGAGCAGATGAGTCGCATCATCGGCAGTGATAAAATCCTTTTCGGCACTGACTATCCTCTTATGCACCAGAATCGAGTGATTGCCCAAATCCAATCTGCCCAGCTTCCTGGTAAAGATAAAGCTAAAATCCTGGGGGCTAACGCCCAAAAACTGCTGTGCCGGGATGCAAGGAGCAACAGTGTCAAGTAATCCTGAGCAAATCCGTTCCTTTATTGCTATTGAACTGTCTGAGGAAGCTAAGAAGGGATTAGCCAGGCTGAGAAGAGAATTGGAGAGGGATGAACATAAGTTCGTCAAGTGGGTAGACCCGGGGGGGATTCACCTGACCTTGAAGTTTCTGGGCAATATTCCTGCTAAGCGGGTAACAGAGATAACTGAAGCTATGGAAAAAGCTGCGCAAGGGATTTCTCCATTCCATTTAGAGATTTCAGGCCTGGGAGCTTTCCCCAGTCTAAAGCAAGCTCGGGTCTTTTGGGTCGGCATTGGTGGGGAGACGGACAAGCTATCCACGTTACAGCAAAACATCGACTCTGCGCTCGCCGCCCTGGGATTCGCTAAGGAAGAGCGCCCCTTTGTGCCGCATTTAACTCTGGCTCGCACCAGGGAAGGAGCATCACCACCGGAAAGAAGGAGTTTTGGCGAACTTGTGGGCTCTACCACCTTTGAAGATAAATATCCTGTCGCAGTCGAGGCTGTCAGATTAATGAGAAGCCAGCTGATGCCGGCCGGGGCTATTTATACCTGCCTGTCGGTGGTTGGGCTGGGCCATCAGG
Source organism: Dehalococcoidia bacterium (assembly GCA_041489785.1). Lineage (GTDB taxonomy): Bacteria > Chloroflexota > Dehalococcoidia > GIF9 > AB-539-J10 > RBG-13-51-36. The sequence goes on from JBGPRV010000006.1 coordinate 14,859, forward strand.
AAGGGTAAAGAAAATCTAAAAAAATTTGGCTTATGAGTGAAATGGCCTTGCAAACGAATTTTTGATAGTATATACTTACTGGTTTTGATTAACAAATAAATTAATTGTGGAGGTGGAACTTGGAAACCGGTTCATTCCCTAAGTGTCAAAAATGCGGAAAGGGGGATCTAGTGCCTCTGTCTGACTTTGGTAGTCAGGGGGCACCGATTCACTACAAGGCCTGGGTGTGTACCCGTCCTGATTGTGGGTACAATGTAAAGATCAGGAATGGTGAAATATACCTTAATGAGCCTATTCTTAGTGGAGAACTTCATACTCGCACACCACGCCGAGAATACACTCCTTAGTAGAGGATGTGCTTCGTTCAGGTAAATTAATTGAGCTGGCGGTGGACTCTTTTTTCCCGCGCCGATGCGTTGGCTGTGGGAAAGGAGGAGGTTTTCTTTGCCCCGAGTGTCTTGGAAAACTACCGAGGCTAGTGCCTCCGCTTTGCCCCCACTGTGGCAGACCTCAGGCTAGCGGTATCGTATGTCCAAGCTGTCGGCAAAGACAAACTGAGATTGACGGCATCCGTTCTCTATTTAGGTTTGACGAGGTAGTACGGAAAGCCATTCATGAGTTGAAATATCGAAATTTGAAGGCAATCTCTCCCTGTCTGGCTGAATTATTAGCTGATTATCTCAGGTCAAATCCCCTGCCTGGCGAAGCCCTGGTTGGCGTACCTCTTCATCCGCGGCGATTGAAAGAGAGGGGTTATAACCAGTCCAGCCTTCTCGCCAGGGAGTTGGGCAGGCGCATTGATTTGCCGGTGATTGAAGATTGCCTAATTCGGGTTAAGCAGGCTCAGCCTCAGGTGAGGGCAGTTGATGTGGAAGAGCGCCGAAGGAATGTAGCCGATGCCTTTGTGTGCCGTGATGAAAAGGTAAGCGGTAAAAGAATTATCCTCATAGACGATGTATGTACATCGGGAGCCACGCTGGAGTCCTGTGCCTCAGCTCTCAAGAACAAGGGGGCTGCGTCTGTTTGGGGCTTAACGTTAGCAAGAGAGATTTACAACTGAAGGAGGAGAAATGAAGCTACAGATTATCGCTAAGAATAATGTGGAGGTCTCTGAAACAATACGGGCATATGTTGAGAAGAAGGTTGGCAAACTGGGTCGTTACTTACCTACCCTCGATGAATGCAAGGTGGAAATTTCCCGGGAAGGTGCCAAGCTGCCTGAGCAGCGATTCACTGTCCAGGTTACCCTTGACAGCAGAGGTGTCTTAATTAGAGCTCAGGAAAAGTCTAAGGATATGCGCACAGCCATTGACAAAATAGTGAATGTGCTGTCTAAGCGAATCGAGCGATACAAAGGCAAATTATATGATAAAAGCAGAGGCGTTTCTTTTGCCCGGCAAGGAGCGGCAATCGAGGAGGAGGAAATCGAGGCTCCCAAGAGAGTGGTAAAGACCAAGCATTTCTTAGTCAAACCTATGCCCATAGATGAAGCTATAAGCCAGATGGAGCTTCTGGGGCATGATTTCTTTCTTTTCGTAGATGCCGATACCGAGAGGCTCAATCTGCTATACCGTCGTGATGATGGCAACTACGGACTGATCGAGCCAGAGCAAGGGTGAGAGAGCTAACTAGCATTCTCGTATAAAACCCTTCCCCTTAAAGGGAAAGGATTAAGGTGAGTGTGAAATCTCCCTCCCTCTTTTACCCTGTGGTAATCAAAGTTGAGAAAAGGCTGGTGGAGCTGATGGGATTCGAACCCACTACCTTCTGACTGCCAGTCAGACGCTCTCCCGATTGAGCTACAGCCCCGCCTGATTCAAGAATATAACAGAACAGCTTGGGAAACTCAAGTTAAAACAACCCCCAAAAGTCGCAAGACTTTTTGGCGACCACGCTGAATTTGCTTCAACACTAACCGGGCCTCAAGAAAATCGTAAAATTTTCTTGGGTTGGGTTAAGGGCCCACGCCCAGCCAGTGGAGGATGGCCTGCAAACCGAAGTATCCCAGATAAGCTAGCACCATGCTTTTGACTGTCCTCCCTGCCCAGGTGGCGAGGAAAAATCTTACCCAACCAAAGCGAAGCATGCCCAGAAATACGGCGAAGGGGTAAAAAAAAGGACTCAATAAAGCGGACACGAAGAAAATGGCTTTAGAACCGTGACGGTCAATAATATTACTGAAGCGAAGGTAAAGGCCGCTGTTACTATCTCGGACTAAACCCCCGCCAGCGTATCCAGTGAAGTAAGCACCAATAGCACCTATAGCTTCACCAATTCCAGCTACGGCGCCAACTATGGCAGGATTTAATACTCCACCCAGTGTGAATGTAAGAACAATGCCGACGCCGGGCAAAATGAAGGTCCCGTTGGTGAGAACGCTGATGACAAAGCAACCAAAATAGCCCCAGTGTGCTATCTTGTCGATGTAACCTCGATGCTGAATGATAAAAAGAGATAAAGCTATGGTAATTGCTAGAGATATGCCACCTATTATGGCTTCACGCTTAGTCGGTTTCCTCATCAATTTTGTCTATTATACAGGAAAAATATGCGAATAAAACCGAACTTTATCAAAAAAAATCAATACCTCTGCTGTTTTAAGAATTCCTCTCCTTATTTTTTATTTCATGCCCTTTCTAGAGCCTCTCAGTGCCCTCTGGGGCAATTTTCCATGGTTGCGAACAAAATCTGAATTATTGTAGCATGGCCACATAGCTATTTATAGACACCCCCAGCGAATCGGCTACAGGTTGGCACTTGGCCTTAAGGCAATAGAAAAACCTTCCTTCAAGGGAGAGCTCTGATAAAGCCTCATAATGACCCATTCCTTTGGCGAATATAAGGTCTGCTGACTCAAATTCTCGTTTGAACCGGGCTGAAGCCAAAGAAAAAACTATTCCTGGTGAAGCTATGCCCGTGCTTATAACCTTTCCGAACTCGCCTTCCAAGCCAGACCTCCTCACATCTTCCAAGGTCAAATCGTCTTGAACGGGCGATGGTTTAACTGCATAGATAACCTGGGCGAATTGCTTCATCCACTTGACTAGAGGTAGGTCGAAGTAGAGCTCCCCGGCATTATCCGCCAGATATAAAACTTTGCCGGCATCTTTTAGCTTTGCTTCAAATTGCTCCGAATCATCTACAGCAAAGCTCACAGGTTCCCTGATGTCATCCTTAATAGAACCAGGCTCCCTGAAGAAATCAATGGCATTCGCTGCAGCGGCCAGCTGAAGACAACCCCGAAGTTCATCCTTATATTGGGACTTTATCGCAGGGTGTAATTCCTTAATGAGCGTCATCTCCCTTTTCTTCATTGCCCGATAAGGGTCAGGATTATGGGTCACTTCTCTTACTATCTTGTGAATTTTGGTGGCAATCGCAATAGATAATTGGCTACAAGAAAACTCATCGTCCAATATCTTCATCGCTTCGTTTATTGCTCTTTGCTTCAGTGAAACATCATTCGTGGCTAGCTCTGCAGCCTGGTAGATTAATCTGCGTAAGCACTCATAGCAACCTGGCGCCAGTTTCATTCTAGCTCCCTTCACCCAAATTTGAGCAGCTTGTGCCGCTGTATTATAATAGTATTGGCTATGTTTGAAAAACTGGAATTAATACAAAAGCGCTATGACGAGCTAAGCCAACTCTTGGCTCGAGAAGAGATAGCCACTGACCGCAGGCGGCTTCAAGAGCTAAGCAAGGAGAGGGCTGCTCTTGAAGATATTGTGGACATGTACCAAGAATATAAGGCCAAGGGTAAAGAGCTGGCGGGACTTGAAGTTTTGCTTAATTCTCATGCCGAAGCGGAGATGATGGCTTTAGTCAAGGAAGAAGTGAGTAAACTCAAACAGCAGCAAGGTGAGCTCCTTCGCAAACTTAAGCTTTCCCTGATGCCCAAAGACCCCAATGATGATAGAGATGTCATTGTGGAGATAAGAGCTGGTACTGGTGGTGAGGAGGCAAGTCTTTTTGCCGCAGACTTGTTCCGTATGTATAGTCGATATGCCGAGGCCAAGGGCTGGCAGGTGGAGGTCATAGATAGCAACCAAAGTGAAAGAGGAGGTTTCAAAGAGCTAATATTTGAAATCAAGGGTGAAGGCGCTTTCAGCCGCTTTAAGCATGAGCGTGGGGTCCATCGGGTACAAAGGGTGCCAGTCACCGAAGCCTCGGGACGAATTCACACCTCGACAACTACAGTAGCGGTCCTGCCCGAGGCGGAAGAGATTGAGCTCAACATCAATCCTGATGACCTCAAAATGGAATTTTTCCACAGCCGAGGTGCCGGGGGGCAAAATGTGAATAAAGTAACTTCGGCAGTTCGCATCACGCACTTGCCCACCGGCATAGTAGCCGCCTGCCAGGATGAAAGGTCTCAAATAAGAAACAGGATGAAGGCTATGGCGGTGCTTCGGGCCAGGCTGCTTGACATGGAACAACGGAAACAATCTGAAAGCATAGATAAAGAGCGGCGGATGCAAGTGGGCAGCGGTCAACGGGCGGAAAAGATTCGCACCTACAATTTCCCCCAGAACCGGGTTACCGACCACCGAATCAACTTAAGTTTTCACAACCTTCAACGGATTTTAGAGGGAGAACTGGACGAAATCATTGAAGCTCTGATCAGCAAAGAGCAGGTGGAACAATTAGAAGCGGCTCTTACGTGATTTTACGCGAAGCTTTACAATCAGCTACCCAAACATTACGCACGGCAGGAATTGCTGATGCCTCTGTTGAGGCTGAGCTTTTACTCGGCCACGTCTTGGGGATATCTAGAACACAGCTTTACACAGAACCAGAGAGGAGCTTAACTTCAGTGGAAACAGAGCATCTATGGCGTCTTGTCCAGCGTCGCCTTGACCATGAGCCTGCTGCTTATATTTTGGGGCGCTGCGAGTTTTACGGAATCGACTTCTACATTGATTATCACACTTTTATCCCCCGACCAGAAACAGAACTTCTCGTGGAAAAAGCTGTGGAACTTGCCCAGCGCATTTCCCACCGGGAAGAGCAAATTACCATAGCCGACATCGGCACAGGCTGCGGAGCTATTGCCGTCAGCCTGGCCTTAGCATTACCCCAAGCTAAGATTTATGCCACGGATGTTTCAGCTTCAGCTCTACAGGTGGCCGAGATGAATTGCCGGCGCCACGGGGTTAACAGCCAGGTGGAACTTTTGCTAGGGAATTTGCTTGAGCAGTTGCCTCAGCCCGTGGATATGATAGTAGCCAATTTACCTTATATCAAAGATTGTGAATTTAAAGATTTGAGCCCAGAAATAAGAAAATTTGAGCCAACGATGGCCTTGGCTGGTGGTGAGGATGGCTTGGACAAAATACAACAAATGCTAGAACAGATGCCAGGGAAGCTTAGTTATGGAGCCTGTTTCCTTTTGGAAATAGGCCAGGGACAGGGTGGAATGGTAACTTCGTTAATAAAGAGCTATTTCCCACAGGCCAGTATTGAGCTAATTTCCGACCTGGGCGGTATCGAAAGGGTGGTAAAGGTCGGGTTACAGGTAAAAAAGTCAGTTTCAGAGGAGTGAGATGATGGAAGAGATAGAACGGTTGGCTCGGCTTATCATAGAGTCTCAAAAGGTCATCGTGTTTACCGGAGCCGGGATAAGCACGGAGTCGGGTATTCCCGATTTCCGCAGCCCGGGAGGAATCTGGAGTAGATATGACCCTGAGGACTTCACCATTCAAAAATTCCTCAGCAGCCCGGCCGCTCGCAAGACTATTTGGAAGATGTCCGTCGAAGGTGGACTTCTTACTGAAGCTGAACCAAATCTCGCCCACTATGCCATCGCCGAGCTTTACCAGTTGGGCAAATTAGATTGCGTCATCACTCAAAATATCGACAACCTGCATCAAAAAGCCGGAGTCCCTGAAGATAAGGTGTTTGAGCTTCATGGTAATGTGGGGTGGGTGGTGTGCTTAAGCTGCCGTAGACGCTTTCCGATGCCCGAAGTATTACAAAAGATAAAGGAGGGGATAGAAGTCCCCGATTGCCCTGACTGCCAGGGTATTCTGAAGCCAGATGCAGTGTTTTTCGGGGAGGCATTACCACAGGAGACATTACAGGAAGCTATCCGCCGGGCGCAGAACTGCGACCTTTTTATTGTCATTGGTTCCACTCTTGTCATTTACCCCGCTGCTTATATTCCAACATACGCTAGAGAGGCCGGAGCAACGTTAGCTATCGTTAATTTAACTCCCACCCCCTTCGACCACTACGCGGCAGTGGTCATCCGGGGTAAGGCTGGCGAGATAATGTCTAAAGTGATGGAAAGAGTAAGGCTTTCCTAGCTATCAGGTTTGAGCTAAGCCAGCTGCCGAATGCCTCTTCTTTCTTCCTAGTCCACTACTTTTTGGATACGCTTGATATCCACTGCCTTGCCGGTCTTTTCATCCACTTCGACCAGAATTGCATCGAAGCTGACTTTTCCCTTGCCAACCGATAGCCGGCTGGGTATCTGAGTAAGGAAGCGGTTGATTACAGAATCTGGGTCATCCCCGATGACCGAATCTATAGGGCCAACCATGCCTATGTCGGTGACATAGGCAGTGCCTCCGGCCAATATGTGAGCATCAGCGGTGCCCACGTGAGTATGGGTGCCCAGCACAGCACTGACTCGTCCATCGAGGTATCTACCCATGGCCACTTTCTCCGAGGTTGCCTCAGCATGGAAGTCAACAATAATAGGGATTGATTTATGCTCAAACTCAGCCAGTAGCTGGTCCATAGCTCGAAATGGACAATCAACATGGCCCATGAAAACACGCCCAACGAGGTTAATTATCAGGACATTGTTTTTAAGCAAGTAGCCACGACCAGGATTCATCGGTGGGTAATTCAAGGGACGGAGAAGGGCAAGCTCACTGTCCAGATAGGGAATAATCTCTTTGTAAGCCCAGATATGATTGCCTGTGGTTATGACATCAATTCCAGAATCGAAGAGCTCTTCTGCTGTACTGGGGGTCAGTCCTAACCCACCGGCAGCATTCTCGCCATTGCCTACTACGAGGTCAATATTATATTCATCACATAAGCCTGGCAGGATTTCCTTCACCGCCTTCCTACCAGGCTTGCCGATGATGTCGCCTATTACCAGTATTCTCAAATCTACTTAGCGTAATCTATTGCTGTGGTCTCTCTTATCACTACTACTCTTATCTGGCCAGGATAGGTCAGGCTCTCCTCTATCTTCTTAGAAATATCCCGAGCCAATCTCACCGCAGCTAAATCATCAACTTTATCTGGTTTTACCATGACGCGCACTTCGCGCCCGGCTTGGATAGCAAAAGCCTTTTCTACGCCAGGAAAATCGACGGCTATGTCCTCCAGGTCCTTAACACGCTTCAAATATTGTTCCAGGGACTCACGTCTTGCACCAGGCCGCGAACCACTTATGGCATCGGCAGCAGCAACAATAAAGCCCAGGACAGTGCTAGTCTCTGCCTCGCCATGATGTTCAGCAATGGCTTTAACCACATCTGGATTTCTATCCCACTGCTTAACCAGGTCAGCACCTATCAGAGCATGCGGCCCCTGCGTTTGATGGTCTACCGCCTTTCCGATATCATGAAGCAGGCCGGCTTTCCTGGCAGCACTGACATTAACCCCAATCTCGCTAGCCAACATCCCCGCCAGATGAGAAACTTCGAGACTGTGGAGTAAGACATTCTGACCATAACTGGTGCGAAATTTAAGCTGGCCAAGCAGCTTAACCAGCTCAGGATGTAAGCCTGGCACTCCAGCTTCATAAGCAGCTCGTTCACCCTCACTACGGACAGTAGCTTCAACCTCTGTTTTGGTTTTGTCCACTATTTCCTTAATCCGGGCGGGATGAATGCGCCCATCAAGAATAAGTTTGCTTAAGGCAAGGCGAGCTACTTCACGCCTCACGGGGTCAAAGCTGGAGATGGTAACCGCCTCTGGAGTATCGTCGATGATAAGATCAACGCCAGTAGCTTGCTCTAAGGCTCGGATATTGCGTCCTTCACGCCCAATGAGCCGCCCCTTCATCTCGTCACTAGGCAGGGGAACAGCGGATATGGTAGTTTCCGAAACAACATCGGTAGCACACCTTTGAATAGCTGTGGCCAGAATATCCCGAACCCTTCCATCAGCCTCTTCCTTTATTTGCGCCTCCCACACCCTAACTTGTCGCGAGGCCTCTTCTTCAACCTCTTGTTTGAGCATTTGAAACAAGAGAGTTTTTGCTTCTGCACTAGATGTGCTAGAGATGGATTCTAACTTTGCCAGCTGTTTTTCTCTTATTGTCTGAAGTTCAGCTGTTATCCGTTCATTATCTTTTTTCCTGCTATCTAAATCACGCTCACGCCGCTCTACAGTCTCTAACTTCCGCTCCAGCGCCTCTACTTTCTGGTTAGCACGCTTTTCTAATCGTTGTGTTTCAAGGCGACGTTCCTTGCTTTCCGCCTCGGCAGCGTTGCCAACCTTGATAGCTTCTGCTCTAGCTGCACGGAGTAGCTCATTATACTTGGTTGTTGCCTCATCTAAGAACTTCTGTGCCTCTTTTCTTGTTCTTTGGATCTCCCGGTTGGCTACTAGCTGCCTGACAAAGTACCCAATACCGATGCCTAAAACAAGAGCAAGGCCACTTATCATTAATGTATAGCCCATTTTCCCTCTCTATTTCGTTGTTATAATAATAAATGCAAAACATTGCATATTAATAATAACCTTTTATTGGATTATCGTCAACTTGCTGTGCTGGCAAGTAATCCCTTGACCCATTTGTCTTGCCTCTCTTAGTACACTGAGAGAGGTGCCAAATTGCCAGTGCGCATAACTCGGGATTTTGTGCAATTTAGGCACTCCAGCGCTGATATAGATTGATTCTTATCGAACTGGTGGTTATCGCTTCAAATCCTGTATATTACTGTTGTAAAAGCCATGAATGAAGAACTAATTGCTCCCTGTGGGATGAACTGTTCAATATGCAGTGGGTATCTTGCCTATCACCATGATGTTAAAAGCAAGGGAATCAGAATGTCTTATTGTATAGGGTGCAGACCACGAGATAAGAGGTGCGCTTTCTTGAAGAAAAGATGCGAACTATTGATGTCTAACAAAGTAAAATATTGCTATGAATGTAACAGTTTTCCCTGCGAAGGGTTAAAGCATCTTGATAACCGCTATAGAGCATATTTCAGGATGAGCATGGTTGAGAACCTCGAATACATCAAGAATATCGGCATAAAGCCATTTCTAAAGAAACAAGAGGAGAAATGGAAATGCCCCAAATGTGGAGGGGTGATATGTTGCCATAACGGACTATGCTTTGATTGCAGTCTCGATGGACTCCGTCAAAAGGAGCAAAAATATCGCTGGGAGGATAAATGAGAAAAACCTGGCAGGAGAAACTGAAGGACAAACCATCTTTTCCTAAGGTGCTCAGGCTAGAGAAAGGGTTTCCCTGTTACAATGCCGTGCACAAGATGGGTGCCGAAGTCGGTGATAATGTCGTCCTGGTGAATCCATCTGAAGTAGTAGCAATCATGAAGCAAGTACCAAAAGGGAGGCTCATCACTATTGTCGAAGTATGCAGGCAAATAGCCAGGAATCACGATGTAAAAGCTTGCTGCTCTTTAACCACCGGTATCTTCATCATGACGGCGGCCAATGCGGTAGAAGAAGCAAGAAGGGAAGGTAAGTCATTAGGCATACCATACTGGCGGACGCTCAAAGCAGATGGTTTTTTGAATGAAAAATACCCCGGTGGACAAGAAGCGCATAAGAGACTACTTGAGGGAGAAAATTTCAGGGTCATTGTTCGGGGCAAGAAATACCAGGTTGTCGATTATGAGAAATACCTGGTGAACCTAACATGAAATTATTGCCAGTTCAAAATATCGCGCCTTGTACATAACAGATTGGCATTCTTACACACTAACTCAAATCGTTCAATTTGCCTGGGTTGCTAGTCACAATAATACTTCGACATCGGGCCTTCTTTGATATAAAATACCCCCCTATATGAGCGCAAAGAGGCCGGTAAAGCTGAACACGGTATATTTGGGCCTTCTTCTTTTTGTCGTCGCTCAAATGCTCATCCTTCTTGTTGCTCCTCGTATAAATCCATTCCTGGATAAGAATGATATAGAAATACCGACCCAGCCATCCGGGCCGGTATACTGGTGGCCTGGGGAAGTGACATTACCCTCTGGTGAAGTTATCGAAGTCCCAGCCCATTCAGCGTTAGGACCAATTTTAATCTATATTTTTGCGGCAGTAGCCGTGCTTGGACTTACACTCTCCCTGATTCCAGTTAAGGCTTTAAAGGTTATTCTTAGACTCTTGTTTGCCCTTCTGTTTAGTTGGGGCGCATTCATCGCAACTGTCTTTTACGTGCCTCTTCCACTGGCTGTCGCCATCGCTGTCGTGTTTGGAGCATTTTGGTTCTTGATACCACTTGTCTGGTTACATAACCTGGTATTGATTCTGGCGGTTAGTAGTTTAGGAGCAGTTTTTGGTCGCTTTATTACGCCGTGGACCGCTATGGCTATTATTTTGGCACTTGCCCTCTATGACTTCCTGGCGGTTCGTTTCAAATTTATGCTCTGGATGGCAGACAGGCTATCGCAAATAAATGCCTTGCCGGCACTAATCATTCCCAAAAACTATTCTGAGTGGAACTTCAATTTGAAAAGACGTGGAGAGAAGATAATAGAGGTGAATCCTGCCGAGAGGGAATACTCCATACTGGGTGGTGGCGACATTGCCTTCCCTTGTCTGCTGACAGCCTCCGTTTATTTTGCCCAAGGCCTAAAGCCAGCGGCTATTATTGCAGCATTCGGATTACTGGGATTAGTTAGCGTCTATGCGATTCAGGCGATATTTTTAAAGGGAAAGCCGATGCCGGCTCTGCCACCTATCGCTGCCTTCACATTGGTTGGATTATTGATTATCTAGTGATACAAGATTACAGTGGTTTGTTTAGCAAGAAGGTGAACTGTTTGGATACATTGAGTATTACGTGTTCCGCATTTTGAAGTAATGGAAAATGAGGAAACAATGGCTTCTGTGAAGGATGTGCTGGACAAACTCCAGAGCAAGGCTCAGCCAGGGCAGTTAAAAGGAATGGCTAAATACGGGATGACAGTGGAGCAGAGATTGGGCGTCTCAGTTCCTGATATGAGAAAACTGGCTAAAGAGATAGGGAAGGACCATAAGCTGGCACTAGACTTATGGAGAACTGGAGTAGCTGA
>JBGPRV010000007.1:0-25856 GCA_041489785.1 Dehalococcoidia bacterium
ACTGGATTTTCTCTACGAGACCAACCTCAGGTAGCTAGGCTATAGTCAAACTTCACTGAGCTAGCAATTCATAGCTTCTCGTATAGGGGTTGGGTGATAATATAATTGTATTGAGGGTCTGTCAATGAAAATAGCTATTCTAATTTGCTGTATTCTTGCTTTAGCCTTGTTAGCCTTGATAGGTTTATCATACACAGCGGGGACTTCATTAGAGGTTTCCGTAACTGAAGTAGATAATGAGGTCATAATTCAGAATGTAGGTAACGTTGCTTGCCTTGTTTTTGTCAATTCACTTGAAGGTGAGCAACAGTTCGAGCTGGTTGTCGGCGCAAATGTAATGGTTACTGACATCACAAAGCCGATTGATGTTTCAGCAGTTAGCCCGCCGACTGGCTGGGTGGATTTGAGGAAAGTAACGGAGAAGTGGACGGAAACCAAATATAAGCTATCCTCAAACTTCACCGATCCCTAGTCTTGGCAAATTGGATTGCCCCAAAAGTCAAGCGCGTGCTCTGACCACGGCCTACTCCTTCTTCCATCGCTAATCTAGCTGCCTTACCAAGTTGGGAGCAAGCCTTAAAGTGTCGGTTAAGTTATGTCTTCTAACTGTCCCATTTTTCTTGACGATTTAGATTGCGCGGTTGTGGGTCAACGATCACGGATGCGCGAAGCGTTTGAACAAGATGCAATACTGGTGAGTTGAACAGAACGTCATATTGTGACGTCAGAACGGATTATTAGAAATTTGTCAGCTACCTAACCATGAATAAGCTATACTAGTTTTACCGTCACCGAGCACCTAATAAACCTAATGAAGACCTTGCTTGTACACAAGTTCAGCGAAGGGTCTATACAGGCTCCGATCGTTTAGAAGTCTGACTTTGCGACCACCGCACCCATTTACGGAGCGCGTTACCACGGCGAAGGTTTGATGCCTCACTCCAAGGCAAATCAAGGTGTTCGGACAGAGCTTTACCGATTTCCGTTGCTGATATGTCAGGAGATTTGCAGATAAGCTCTGAAACTATCTTAAAAGATCTAGTATTGGTTACTGCTCCAACTAGTGAAGACTCTATGTCCTTAGTATCTCCTACCCTGTAAACGATGCCATCATGTGTCCTTGCGAGCCCCAGCATTATTGCACATGCTGCCGCGTTCCTCAGACGAGACTTATTCAAGACTGCTCTCGGCACAGGACCCTTCGACAGCTTCTGCAGCACCTCCAAAACTCTCTCAGCAGGAGCATCTCCTAGAAACTCACCTGCACCTCTAACTCTTGGCATTAATATTAATTGTCCTGTCAATTCACCAATGAGTATCCATATGCTACGAACACGCTCGAGAAAGCGGGTTGCCGTCAAGTATTTGGCGAGTCGGTGTGTGTACATTCTCTTAGTGACATCACGGAGTGACGCATACCGGAATGCCTCATCAAAGAACCCGAGCAAATCCTGTTCAGTAATCTCTGAACCCTTTGCTACATTCCTACGAAGTATAATTGTAAAGATGTGGTTATTTAAAGCGGAAGCGATTAGTCTTGCGATCGCAGCGATCGCATCTCTTGTCTCCTTGATATCTATCGTTGAAACGATACGATCACCTTTTCTCTCTGCAAGACCAAACATCTGTAAATCTCGAACAACATTACCTGCTGATCTATTATTTATAGACAGCAATATGCTTAGTTTTTCTAACGTGACTCCTGCTGGCCGGTTAATAATAGTAATAACAGCTGCTCTTGCTAAAGTTCGGATTTCAGTTCCTGGCAGAAAAGATACAGGCACATGTGGGATTTCATTGGTACGCAAATAGTCTCCGAAAATGTCCCAATATGGGTTCAGCCTGTCGCCACTACGAACTATCAACAGTTTATCTAGTAGTGAAGTGTATGTATCATTCCCGAATTGTTCGACAATTTGTACCCATTCAACAGGTGCCAACCGCGCGATTTCTTTAAGGCATAGTGTTTCCTTACTGGAAAGCCCGCTTAAATCTGCTTCGAACAGTCCTCGTACATCTAGTCCTCGCTCTAGCACCTGTGGCTGAGTTAGATCACGTCTTACGAGGTTAAGAACATGAATACACAGCTTTTTCAGTAGCCAAGGAAAACCTTGACAATGCTGTACCAATTGTGAGCGTAAAACAGGATTCAAGCGTTGTCCCAATTCGGTTTGGAAGTGTGTTAGGGCTTGCGAGACGTCCTTTGAACCAAAACGTGGCACAGCCAGATCAATACGTCTGTCCTTGAGTTGATGCCAAAGATAGTATGCGGGGTGATCTTGTGGAAGAAAAGCATCGCTTTTCCAAGCAAAGCCAAGGACAAGATTCTCCTTTTGGGCATCCACTGACAAGGCGAGTAACCGAAGTCTATCAAATAGCTGCTTCAATTCGGGTTTAGTAAGTACCTCCTCAAACTGATCAAAAACTAAGATGAGTACTTTATTCTTATCTTTAAGCTGTTGTAAACAATCTTGTAAGGATTCACTTTCAAGAGGCGTTGTGGGAGCTCCCACTTGAAGTGGCATAACAGGTGGAAGAATAAAATTCTGTTGGATCGCTGACGAGAAGCACCTTAGGAGAGCAGCGGAAACATAGTTTGACGATTTGGCGGCTCTCATATCAAATGCAGTCATGTAAAATTTCTTACGATTTGCCTTATTACCACAGCGGTCCCGTAGTTTCGCAATTAAAGAACTTTTACCCCATCCCGACGGTCCAGTTATCGAGAATAAACGAGTGTTAGTACTTCTATTCCTAATATCTAGAAATAAATCTCGCATAGTATCTTGAAGATCATGCCGACCCACAAAGTCTTGAGGTCTGGCAGGACGATAATCCGCCCAAGTATCACCAATTGCGACATCAACAACCGTTTCCGATAAGTAGGCAGGCGACTCTCCCACCCCTGAACCATCGAGAGAAGGAATTGGCCAATTGAAATCGCGGAGGCTAGTGTCAGTCAATTTGAGTTTTTTCAAAAGCTCCGCATCGTTTACTAACACGCCTGTCTGTGCATTATAGACGATAACTCTACTCGGTACGCCTGCCTCTAGTATCAACTTTGCCCAGTAACGACCAAGGTTAGTCAGAAGAAAATACCAGTTACCCTGCTCCGTTCCCGAGGTAGCTGTTATCTTGGCTGGATCAAAGATACGGTTTGAAGCTATCAACAGATCTAGCAGTCTAGGAGGATTGTAGATCTGTAATCGACGACGTTCTTCTGGAGGTCTCTTCTCCCACTCTTCCTTTACTCCCTCGGCGTCCTTAGAAAGCTTAGATGTAGTTACCAGCCATCCCTGGTCTACTTTCTTAAGAAGAACGTTGCCCAATAGTTTTGAAATAGTATCTGCTGGTATAGGTTCTCTATGAGCCTTGCACTCGGCATATATCTTCTCGTTGGTGACATTATGAGTAGCAGTAGTATCTATCTCCATACCGGTGACCCTAATAGGCGGACCACTGGTATGGTTAGTTGCATCAAATACATCACGCATCAACTCTACTAACAAGTTTCCACGTGCAGTATTTGTCGTAACCTCGGTAACTGAAACCTCTATGCTGTAGTCAACCACTTTGCCTCTTCCCTCTCAGGCCCGGTGAGTTTATTATAAGGAATTTATTACCTTATGACAACGTACTAAGACGACCTGTGGTCTCAAGCCTGTGCCTATTGGTTGATAAGCTGATATCCTAAGGTAACAATCAGCCAGATTGTGTCTTTGAGGTTTGCCTCTATGTTTCCACTTATTTCCACTTATTTTGTATTTGGTTCTCCGCTTTTCCCTCCGCTGTTCTCCACCAGCATCCACTGTTATCCGCTTCAGTTTCCACTAGTATCCACCCGAGTTAGTTCTAGGTTCTAGTTCTAGTTCTAGGTTTCTCAGGCTCCATGCTCTATTGCTCTGTTGCTCTGCTGCTCGAGTTGGTTCTAGGTTCTAGTTCTAGGTTTTGGTTCCAGGGTTCGGGCTCTATGCTCCGTGCTCTGTTGCTCGAGTTGGTTCTAGAACTAGAACCTAGAACTAACTCGGGTGGATACTAAACTGGATACTAGTGGAAACTGAAGCGGAAACTAGGAGGCAAATCCTGAAGACACAATCTGACGGATTGTTCATTTCGAAACATATATTATCCACCCCCGATAATAGAGCGTAAGAGGGTAAAAACAAGGTATCGGATATCTGGGGCATTACTTACAGGAGAAGTGCGGTCTGTCGTTAACTTAGTGGTCGCTAATGGGTTAAGAACTGACCCCCTACCCTACTAACAGGGGGGTGGAAAAGCCAATACGTGGATAGATACCTTTGAAATCACCCACTCGACTGCTATAATGGCAAAGACATAGGTATATTGACATACTAAGGTATGAAGGAGAGAGGCATGGGATACAGTGTATTCTTAAGCCATAATGAAGCAGACAAATATTTGGTACAGCAGATATATCAAAACGCTCAAAGTATAGGTGTCAGCGTGTACATGTATGAGCATGATTTACAGCCTGGAATGCAAATTGCTGACAAAATTCAAGGCGCTATCGAAAATGCCCAAGCGTTTATAGTACTCCTTACACATAATAGTCAGTACTCTCCTTATGTACAGCAAGAAATTGGTTTTGCAAAGGCGAAGCAAAAACTGGTGATACCTCTGGTTCAACCTGGTGTATCGCAAAAGTGTCTTGCCATGCTAGAAGGCAAGGAATATATCAAATTTGACCCAGCCAGACCCGAAATGGCACTGTCAAGTCTTCTTGTATACCTCCAAAAACTAAAAGAGTCACGGGAGCAAGACCAAGCGATTTTGATGGTCTTAGGTGCGCTATTCGTGCTAGCGCTGCTCAGTAAAAAGTGAATTTGCAGAGGCATCATCGTGGACTAACATAGGTCGGAAACGCCAGGAGTTGTTAGTCAGGTTTGAGATCCGTGGCCATTTGGAGGGAATTCAACATCATTGCCGAAGGAGGTGAGAAAGTGGACCACAGAGCGTCCAGCGTAGAAATCGGTTACATTAGGACACAAGGTATTGCGTACTTTGTCTTCGCTCTCTTGTTCGCGCGAGCGGCTGCGCCAAATGTTGGCTCTACAGCCCCATTCATGAGTGTTAACCAGTCAGGAATATGCTTTCATTTACCCCACCAGTGGATGCCGTTGAGCCTTGCAGTTATTTCTTTGGCTATTTCCCTTTTCTTCTTGGTAACACTCTTCTTTAATCGTTGTATGCCGTTGGCTTTGCGAGTAGCAGTTTGGTTGTCAATTCCATTCTATACGGCGGTGTTGGCTAGCTTCGTGGTGTCTTGGCTAACTGGCTTAGCTTTCCTAATAGGACTCCCACACCCCTGGTTTGATATCTTCTTTTGGGCGGGCTGGATAGCGTTTCTAGGCCTTGCGGTTCATTTCATATTAACACCTGTACGTCGCAAACGACCAGGTACTAATGCAGATTGAGGCATTTCTTGGGTAATAAGTTAAAGCTTCCTTTCCCAGAAGGATAATCGTAAGTACAAGAAATCAGACATGCCGATTTTCGCCCAAGCGTGAGCGGGAAGGTCTATACTTTGGTTCTGGCTCTCGCCGTTTGACCCCAAATGTATATCCGGAACCATGAACATAGCTATATCTACAAGGGAACAGTGATGCCGATGTTTGTGCAGTGGCTACCTTTAGATAGCTGAAAGAGAATGGGAGTATTTTTGCCCCCCGCAATTAATGTAACAATGTAGCGTTTTGTGATTCCTTAACTCCATAGTATGTCTTGGACACCGCACAAAAACTATTGACAATTCCTTAGGTAGTGGTATAATAGTCTATATAAGAGTAGCCTATAGCAGAGGCAGTAGTTTAAGATTAATATAAGGGTTGGTGGTCAAGTGTATGCGGCAGAGGGTTGCGGTAGTTCCCACGATGCTCAGCCGAGCATATATAGACGTGTGAACGGGGCTCTTTTTTCCTGCCACGGCAAAATCAATCCTCCCTTTCCAACCCCAAAGTCATTGCCAAGCATAGTAGTTGCCCAATTTTTATTGGGCAACTGTGCCTGACGAATCAAGCTCTCTTTTCGTCATTGCGAGGAGCGAGATTTCTCGCTTACGCTTCGGAACAGGCTCCGCAATCTTGGTGGGGTGGGTGAGGGTGGAGATTGCCACGCCCCGACAAGTCGGGGCTCGCAATGACGATTTGAGTTGCTAAATGACCTTGTGTCGTAAGAGGGGGTGATGCTTATGGAAGTTAAGGTTGTGCGATAGAGATGCCGCTATGCCCCTGGTCGAGGAGGCGATAAGGCAACAAAAAAAGCAATAAAAGGAGGGGGATAAAGTGATCATTAGAAATGTGTTTCAAATAGTGCTTCTGTTAACGTTGATCTTTTCTATTATTGCGGCGACCCCGGTGGATGCTCAAAAGGGGATAGGTAACGAAAGCGGCACGGTAACAATTAGTAATGGCATATATGATGTGAGTGTGCAAGACAAGACTGGACTTACCGGACTTGGCACCTACACTGTTAGCACCGGGACCTGGCATCCACTACCAAATCAAGATGTGCTTTTTGCTGGTGTAGTACAACAGCCGTGGAGTACCTATCTGACGGTTAGGTCATATAATACGTCAACAGAATATGTGTCAACATCATCTAGTCCTACTCCTTCTGCTGGGTATAACGTGGTAAATTTGGACACGGTCTCTGCTACCGGGTTTAGTAGTCCAACTCCTACCTCAGCGGTAGCATGGTGGGATTTGAACACGCCGGCTGACCCAGATGACTTGTATATTGAACAAGTGATAGAGGTAGTAGGAACTACTCTTGCCGATTCGAGAGTCAGGGTATCGACTGAAGTGACAAATACTGGTGCTGAGCCTGTGGATATTGGGATCAGGTATGAATGGGACATAGTGATAGACGGCTTTGATGGGTCATGGTTTGCAGAAAGGAATCCGGACGGACCTTGGATTGATGTAGAAAACGAATGGACTTCACCAGCATTTGAACGATTTGAGACTACAAACGACCTGGCTAGCCCCATGTTTAGCATTTTTGGAACTGTGACCGGATCAACCACATTTACACCACCACCGACACCTCCAGATCTTTTGCAATTTGCCGCGTGGGGAAGCTCTCCCAGCCCAGGCTTATTCGCTTTTGCATTTGACTTCACGCCAACTGCACGAACTGTCGCTGGGCCGGGGTTAGACAGTGCTGTAGCTTATTATTGGGGAAACACCGACGGTAATGCGATAAGATTAAATGCAGGGAAAGGAGTCATTGTAACGCAGTACTTGGTAGCAGCTAATACTTGCGGCCTCGCCATCACCAGCACCGCTGGAGGTTCGGTAACCACCCCTGGCGAGGGGACTTTTACCTACGACCCTGGCACGGTGGTTAGCCTGAATGCCACCCCAGATGCTGGCTACCACTTTGTCAACTGGGCTGGTGATGTAGGCACCATTGCCAATGTCAACGCCGCCGCGACCACCATCACCATGAACGGCAATTATTCCATCACGGCCAATTTTAAAAAAGGCGGATGCTTCATCGCCACCGCAGCCTACGGGACTCCAATGGCAGAGGAAATAGAAATTCTGCGTGAGTTCAGAGATGAATACCTGCTCACCAACTCACTGGGACAAGCTCTGGTAGAGTTTTATTACAGGGTCAGCCCACCAATAGCTGAGTTCATAACTGAGCATCCCAGCCTGAAGCCAATAGTAAGAGCTGGCTTGGTGCCTGCTGTGGTCATGAGCACCATAGCCGTCAGCACTACTGTGGCCGAGAAGATGGTCATAGTAGGCCTGCTGGTGCTGGTTTCTGTGGCACTGGCTGTCTGGGCGAAGAATGACAAGGGGCGAAGGGCTCGCAATGATGGTTTGAGTTGCTAAACGACCTTGTGTCGCAAAAGGGGGTGATGCTTATGGAAGTGAAGGTTGTGTGATAGAGAGGCAGCAATGCTCCTGGTCGAGGGGGCAATAACGCAACAAAAGGAGGAATGAGAATTGAAGAAAAGGAATCTTTCAACTGAAAGTAAAGAGAGCATCAGAGAAGCCGATGAACTGGATCCTCCAAAGACGTTTGCATCTTTCAAAAACGCTCAAAAAGAGAAAGGAGAGAAATAACATGACATGGAACTTGCGGATTAGTGTCAAACGGATAAGGGTGACGACTGCGATAACATTGGTTATGCTGCTGGCGGTTGGGTTGTCATTTGTAAGTTTGCCAGTTCAAGCAGATTTTGCACCAGATTTACAAGACCAATATTGGAATGGAGATATACAACCCAAATATAAACTCGATGATTTGATCGATGTCATGGCAGATAATGAGACCGCAGACATAGTTGTTCTGTATGGTCCAGGTGTCATAAGTGAAGATTGCGATCTATCAGATGCAGCTAACTTTTTGTCCGCTTATGGGGAAGTTGGATATGTGGCAAGGTACATCCACGCAATTGCTGTAAGCAATGTTTTAGTAAGAGACATAAAGTCAGAAATTCTTCCCAGCCCGAATATTTTCAGGATAGAAAAGCAGCCTACTTTCCATGTAGCCTTAGATGTAAGTGCAAGGGCAGTTAAAGCAAGAGGTAGCACTACCTATTCCCCAGGCACGGCATTCGACAGAGGTTATCAAGGATACGGAATAAACATAGCTATCATCGATACCGGTGTTGATGATGGACACGAATCTTTAGCCGGTAAATTTGTAGCAGGATACAACGCGTTTACGAACACAGAAATGAATCCTGATGATGATTATTCCCCTGTGTTTCATGGAACACATTGCGCGGGTATCGCCATGGGAACAGGGGGTGCTAGCGGTACGTACATGGGGGTAGCCCCTGAGGCAAAACTGATCGACATTAAGGTTCTCGATAGCTCTGGGAGTGGTACTTGGACTTCCGTAACCAAAGGAATAGAGTGGGCGATAGCCAACAGGGCAAGAGACTGGCCAGGTCAACCACCAGAATATGATGGAATTGACGTGTTGAGCTTGAGTTTAAGTGCCTCTGGATCGTCCAATGGCAATGACGCATTGAGCATATTAGTAGACGAAGCTGTAAGTGCAGGATTGGTGGTTGTAATTGCAGCTGGAAACGACGGCGATGTAGGCTATATCAGTACACCTGGTTCAGCTGACAGAGCTATAACAGTTGGAGCTATAAATGATCAGAGCACTGTAGATAGAAGCGATGACGTTAGACCAACTTTCTCTCAGACAGGTCCTAGAGCTGATGATGGAGATGCGGACCATGTTGATGAAATGAAGCCCGATGTTGCTGCGCCTGGTGTGAATATAATGTCTGCGCGTGGAATTACCCCAGGACAAAATGGTGTTGGATATCAACAGTTGTCCGGCACGTCAATGGCTTGCCCTCATGTTGCTGGTATCGCAGCCTTGATTCTCCAATACGGCGAAACCGTTGGCGGGTATACCCCCGATATGGTAAAAACTTTTTTGCGCAACACTGCAGAGGACAGAGACGGAACTTATAATTCAGCATGGGATCCAACATGGGATAAAAACTATGGTAAGGGAATCGTAGATGCGTATGCAGCTATACCTGTGTCTCTTATAACCGATCTAGGATTTCAGCCAGGTTCTTGCCCCACATGCGGACAAACCGGAGGAAAAGTCTGCTGGCCAGGCACTAGCGTGATATATCTCGATGCGGTGCCAAAGGTTGGCGTACTTAACAAAATACATGCTGTAGTTTCAAACTATGGTCCCGCCAATGCTCCAGGAGCTACAGTGATTTTCTCTTATGCTAGAACGG
This sequence comes from Dehalococcoidia bacterium, assembly GCA_041489785.1. Taxonomy (GTDB): domain Bacteria; phylum Chloroflexota; class Dehalococcoidia; order GIF9; family AB-539-J10; genus RBG-13-51-36. The sequence goes on from JBGPRV010000007.1 coordinate 9,755, forward strand.
GAATAGGAAATTGGGTCTTTAGTGAAATTGCTAGAACAACCATTGGCACTATTTCTTCAGGAGGAACAGCTATAGCGACTGTAGACTGGACACCTCAATTTGCAGAGCACGAATGCATCAGAGCTGAAGTAGTGTATTCAGATGATAACAACCTGGAAAACAATGTAGGTCAAGTAAACTACAATGTTCAGCAAACTTCTTCACCAGCCGCGCTAAAGTTCATGATAGTAAACCCCTTCCCCGTTGCTAAAGAAATTGTTTTAGTAGTGAATAAAACGGACCTGCCACCAGGTTGGACCACTCTGCTATCATCGGACAGAGGCATATTTAATGCTACCAATGAAGCAGCATCATTTCCGATGGGTGGAGATGCTTGTCCAGAATATTTGACCCTTACCACTACACCTCGGCAGGGTGCAGTCGACACAGAAAGAGGGGCTGTCACTATTAAAATGTATATCGATGAAGGTTTTATTGGTGAACAAACCTTTGTGGCAGTTGTTTCCAAACCTGTTGGTGGCATCATCGAATTGCCCCAGATAGAGGAACCAGGGATTGCTATCCCCGATTCATCAGGTCACAATTATGCTCTTTTGGCGGCAATTGTTGCTGGAGCAGTAATTGGTATTATTGGCACAGCCTGGTATATCAGGCGACGTCGAACCAAAGCCACCTGATAATAGCTGTTAAAAGTCCCAGCCGGGAACTTCGCAAGCTAGCGAGTCCTCTCTGGGACTTTTCTTTGAGGTTGTTTATTTGTCATTGCGAGGAGCCCCGATTCATCGGGGCGACCAAGCAATCTCAGAGGTGGTCATGAGATTGCCACGCTTCGCTCGCAATGACAGAGGGGAGTTGCTAAACAATTTTTCCCTTTTTCTATTGACAACCATTTCCCCGAAATTATAATGAAAGTACGGTTCAAAAGCAGTGGCTTACCAGCCCGAGGGGAGAAGAAGTCGTGAGTGGGAAAAAGCATAAGAAGCCTTTCAAGAAGAAAGTGTCTCCAGGTGGTCATCTTAGCCAGGCGAAACAGCGTCGCGGCCTTTGGAAAATTGCAATTTTCCTGATAGTCATCGCGATTTCTTCAGCAGCTGTTGCAATCCTCCTTAATTTCTCTCGGCCAGGTGAACTAGAAGTTCATAAAGCTGCTTTAGTGGACCATTTAAGCCTGACTTTTCCCAACCAAAGTTTTATCGACAACGTGACTGAAATTTTAGAGCAGGCAGGATATACGGTAGACTACTATCCTGGCGAAGAAGTCACAGTGGAATTCTACAAAAACCTACCAACACATGGATACGAGTTGATAATCTTGAGGGTGCACTCATCTGCGACTGAACTACAGGGAGAAGAATTTGTGGAGTCTCCTCTTGCCCTTTTTACTTCCGAACCTTACAGCCAAACGAAATATGTCTCTGAACAACTAACAAGTCACCTCGTCGTAGCCTATTACCCCATGCCTGAGCCTTCATACTATTTTGCCATATGGCCGGAATTCATCACCGCAAACACGGAAGGCAGGTTCCAAAACACCATAATTGTCACGATGGGCTGTGAAGGACTTACCAACACAAAGATGGCAGAAGCTTTCATAGAAAAGGGAGCCAAAGCCTACATAGGCTGGAGCCAGTCAGTTTCAGCCAGCCACACCGACCAAGCAACAATCTATCTACTTACACACTTACTCATTGAGAAACAAACAATAGAACAAGCGGTCGAAAACACAATGAAAGAAATAGGCCCAGACCCAGCATATAGCAGTGTACTACTATACTATCCACTTGAATCCAGAAACTACGTAATCCCGGATACTGCAGCAGGATAAAAGCTCCAATCCCTCCTTTTTTCTATTAGTTCCTTAAACTTAAGATGCCTTACTCCAAAACTGAATTAAGGTCTCTTTTTATTTTATGCTAAAATTCCTTTTAGTCCTCAGGGTAAAACATTAGTAATTTTCACTTTAGCAAATCGGCCAACTACATTAGTAGTTTATATTTGGTATTTAGTATCGGGTATTTGAATTTTTGCGGTTTTATTTGTCCGCGTCTTTCCGCGTAAATATCCGCGTTGATCCACTTTTACCAGAACCTCTAAGATCCTGCCAATATTTTTTGTTTTTTCTAAGGCAGGCCTTTTTAAAATTTCAGTTAAAGTTTTACATCTTCTTTCTTTTTCTACCAAAGATACATTATCTTTTAATTTATAGGCAGCGGTTCTAGGTAGGGGAGAGTATTTGGCAATATAAGCGATATTGAATTTTATTTGTTTGAAGAGTCTTACCGTGTTTTCAAATTGTTTTTTGTTTCGCCAGGAAAACCAGGATTATTCCCGAGATGCCAATAACCGGCCCCATAATTGGAAGTAGTAAACCCACTTCCAATCGCGGCTGGCGGAACAGCGGCGCGCAGATGACAATAAAGAAAAACAACCCGCGACCGATCACCGAGTCGGTTACCAGAGCTACTAGACAGAAGGTAATATCCTTCTTCCTAAGCTGAGTGCGCTAGCTTACAATCGGAGAAACAGTGAGCGACAACAACAAGACCCCGAGGCCAGGCCTTTTCAAACATTGCCTGACCTTCCCGGCGCATATAACAGCCTCAAGAGTTTACCTAATTCTTTTTTATTGCTCATCCTTTATTGTCCAAGGCAGCGAGAGCAAAGCAAGACAAATACTAATGCTATCCTAAGCTGCCGAATTATTTTTGTTTATCAGCGGAGCTTAAGTACAATTGAACAAAAGCCTGGATTGTTGCACATTAACTTGTTTTGTTACCTGGCATTTCTGACCTTGGTGCAAGGGTCGAAATCTAGTCAGCCTTTCGCGGTGGTTAAGGTGTGCTAGCCGTGGGTGAAACGAGGAGTATGGTTCCTTCTGTCGAGATTACTGTGGACCTTCAGGAGCTACTTTGCGCCAGCTAGCATAAGTAGAGTTAACCGTCCTTATTGTACGGTCTTTTCTTTTTCCCCACCCTAACCACTGGCTTCAGAGCCGGAGGGAAAAATGTTCTTGACCATCCGTTCATACAAACCAGGCTGCTTTGTGTAACTGTTCTTAATGATTTTCGTCATATCCGCTTCGGGATTTAGGTACCCATCTACCTCACATTTTAGTACCTCAAGCATACCAGTAAGGGCTTGTTTGTCCTTGTATGATAGCGGTGACAGGATTTTCTGGATAAACTCCCAGCCCGCCGGAGCTGCCGGTTCAAGAGCCTTCTCCCCCTTGCTGGTCAAAGACACATTTACTCCTCTGCGGTCCTTCCTATCTCTTGTCCTCCTCACCAAACCAGCTTTGACCATCCGGTCAACCAGCATACTAATGCTGTTGGGACTACGTACTAGAATCGCTGCTAGCTCACTTGGCTTTAGAGAACCACCTCGCGATTTCACAGCTGCAAGCACTGAGAACTGCTCCGTAGTAAGCCCATATTTCCCAAATATTGAATCCTCACATAGAACAATTCCGTCCCGGACTCGGTGCAGAAGAAGCCACAATCTCAAAACTGTATTTCCGGATTCAGAATTCAACGCCATATTTAGACCCTCCTCATTATTTCATGGAAAGCTTGCTCGTTTATGCCGCTTATATTATACAAAGTGCTGTTTATTTACAACTTAACCCTTTCAGCGTTATTCACCCAAAAGTGAGGAGGCATTCAGACTAGCCGTATCTGATATTCAGTTGCCAAGGTATCCTTATCAGGTGTCCATCATCACACAAAAGGACAGATTGTGTCTTCACATTAGATGAAACCGATTAAGGAATAGTGGAACAATCGTCTCTCCTAAAGGTCACGAGAGCCATTAATCTCGATTTAGGCATAGACTGGTAGTATTCAAATGACACCGTCTTATGATGCGCAACCGATTCTATGATATTTTGCAGCCCATTCGCCTCTTGGAGAGTTTCGACAATTTGCCTGAAGATTACCTTTTCTTTCTTTCGCAGATACCTCCTCAATGTGCTGCCATAAAACCACCAGACAGTCTTACCTCTCGTTAAAAGAGGCTCTTTGAACAATAAAATGCTGTTCTCAAACTGGGCCAAGTCTAAAATCAACCTGCGGGCAGCAACCTCGGGAGACACTACGTACTTTGCTGCCAAACCGATTATCATCTTCAAGTTTCTATCACTCGAACTGGCGATGTCCTGTTGCACAAGTTCTCTTGGCATCAGTAGCTCTCTGGCAAACGCATTGCAGATGTCTTCCTCTTTCTTATCGATTAGCAAGCGAGAGCGTTCTCTGGGAAAAATCTTAATCGGGGGGTCATAGTCCAAATTATAGAAAAAGGTGTGACCTATCTCATGGGCTATGCCAAATCTACGCCGTATCCTAGTCTGTCCCTTGCCCAGTCTTATAATGAAACCACCGGAGACCGGTTCCAAAATAGCTCCGGATGCTCCTTCTAAATCGTAAACGACCTCTTTTTGTATACCGCACAGCTTCTCAATATTTTCTAACATAATAGGTGCGGAAATCTGCCCAGCCTCTTCCCTCAAATAATTTGCTGCCTGCAGAATTCCTTGCTTGACAGCTTGCCAACTATTTTTGTCTGGATGCCTACTTCTTGAGAGAGCTATCAACTCATTAGTTAGGTATCGAAACCTTGCCATGTCTACCGATGTCATCGTATCATTCTGGGGACTTCATCAATGCCTCAAGATTCTTACGACACTGGTCGATTCTACCAGTTCTTTCGGCACGCCGCGATGCTGTTACCAACTTATCGAACATATTATGGGGTACTATCAGCCCCGCATGCTTCTCCTGGTATTCTCTTATCACCCTGCGAGCGATTTGGTCATCGGTTGATCTTCCTTGTCCCTTGAGAACTAAATCAGTCCTCTCATTGGAGAATCTCATTACTTCTTCACATATTTTATTTACGTCGGACAACTTGTCAGACGGTGTTGAGACATCAAGAACATCAGGGTCAATAAGGATTAACAGCTTCCACAACTGCTCGAATCTCTCGTTTATAGCTCCCATTTCCTTCTGTCGAGTTTGGTCAAGGATATCCTTTAAAGGTTTTATTTCATCGCCTGGGTGATTTTGAACTAACATTTCAAATTGCTTCAAATTCATCCCGAGTGCTGGACAATAGATAACAACTGAGCCATCCCGAAAACCGGCAATTTCCTCTATCTCTTTCTCCGCTGCTGCTCGCCAGCTTGGCTTCCGATAATCTGGATACAACTTGTCATACAGGTCCAATGATTCCTCGTCTTCATCCCTGCGGGGGCGGTATCTTATTTCATACAAGACTCTGTATAACTGTCTAGCTTTATACTTAGCTATAAGCTGCCTAGTACGTGGATCAGTGGATGCTTCCAACTTCGAAAGAAATGCCTCATCAGAAATATTGAAAATTTCTTCCCAATTTAGCGATGCGCTTGCGGTAGCTGAGATGAGCATAGCGGAGGCTGCAATTTTTGTCCTGTGGAAATATACTTTCTCAGCCAATGCATATCTTCGACGAAGCAAGTCAATTGCTTCAGACTTTATCTCAGATTTTTGGACAGTCTTCGAACCTCCTTCAGGACTATGTTCACGTTCAATCCGATACGTCAATAGTACCATACGGCCCTTACCCAAAGAACCATCACTGGTTTGTTCAAACCTCTCACGCTGACCGTCAGTACTCTGTAGACGGTGCACCCTCACTATTGCAAGATACTTCACTACTCTGTCACCGCTTCTTTCTCGCAATCCGCAGAAATACATGTCCCTATCAAGGTAATCCAAGAGGTCTGCACATAGAGTATTTCCCACTATGTCTACTATAAATGGATATTCTAGATTCATCGGATAATCCGACTTCTCTGTTTTCTTAGGTGGAACAATGTATCTTCGAATATCTTCTACGAATGCCGTAGCTTTACTCTCCAAGACGCCGCTCTTCTGGAGAAAGCTTTTTATTTGCTTGACGATAGTACTTTCAGATTGATTTTCGTTCCCCAACCACAGTTCAACTCTTCTATCATCTTTCCATTGCGACTCTCTAATGTTTCCTTCATCCTCGAGCGTATGTCCAAAAGGCATGTGCACTAAGTCATGCAACAGCGCGCATGTTCGGATTAGTAGATGCTGATAATTCCCAATGTTCATTAGGTGTGGTTGCCTGTATGTATCGTAATTTCTGTTTACAATCTCGACGAGTTGTTCAGCCCAATGAAGTGTACCAATTGAATGAAGAAATCTGGTATGCACTGCGCCAGGATATACCAAATCTGTTGGTCCAAGCTGCTTAAGTGTCCGAAGTCGTTGGAATGCTGCTGTGTCTACCAATTCTCGTTCTAACGCCGTGATCAATATATCTTGGTGAATCGGGTCTCGTATATATTCATGCGGTATTAACAGTCTCTTAGCCTCATCATCAGAAAGTATAGACTCGCTCTCGCTCTTGGCTCCAGCTCGTATAGATTGCCCCGATTTATCTATCATTTTCGTCTCTGCCTCCTGGATGCTCGCTTTCTTTGAGCGAGTACCCCTGCTAACCTCTATCTCGGGATGTTCACCGACGAAAATCGTTGATTGAATCTGGATTTTCTCAGGCATGGGTTGATCACGGAAGAGTTCGCGCAGCTTTGCTACAATTCTGGCCGAAGGTGCATGGTCCTTCCTTCTCAAGCCACGTTCATTTACACCAAGTTGCAACGCAAATTGAGGCCAAGTGAGCTTGTGTTCTAACTTATACTTACAAACCAGTGAATACCATTCGTTCATACTCTAATTATATCACACTAATTATATCACACTGCGTCAAATTAGCTATCAGTCGAGGAATAATTTGGCAAGAGCCGCCTCATCATTGGTTCTTAACAAATTGACGTTCTGTTCAACTCAACAGTATCGCATCTTGTTCAAACGCCTCGCGCATCCGTGATCGTTGACCCACAACCGCGCAGTCTAAATCGTCAAGAAAAATGGGACAGTTAGAAGACACAACTTAACCGACACTTTAAGGCTTGCTCCCAACCTGGTAAAGCAGCTAGATTAGCGATGGAAGAAGGAGTAGGCCGTGGTCAGAGGGTTCAGTATACTCGTGGTTGATAATTGGGCAATAACTAAAATTTTAGAGACATACTACAGGTAGTAGATAGGAGAGGCACTATGCAAAGTGGTAAAATAGGGATATGCCTAAAAAGGTTTTGCGAATACTATTACTGGGGTGGCGGGGTATTCAAATCTGGAGCGTTCTTGTATCTCTTGGAGTGCCATCAATGATAAGGGCGATTTTCCAAAATATGTTTTCCGCTTGGTCTTGGTGGCGTCAATTGCTTCTGTTTGGCGGGTTGATGATGGTAATTCTTGGAATTTTAGCTTGGGTAAATCAAAAGCGAATGTCACATAGTGAGAGAATGGAGACAAGAACGGCTATAGCTGAAGCTAGTATTGGATTATCCCCACAAACCCAATATGAGCTTGAAATACTGAAACAAACCGCTTACGATAGATTTCACCTTAAAGAGCGTTTGGTAGTGCGGAATGGAAAACTATTGCATTGGCGGCTTGACAATGTTATGGGGGGTGAACTCCAGTTTGAATTCGAAGTCTTTAATGGGTCTATTTTCCCATCGGTTAAGGTTGGCTGCTCGATAGATGGCTATCTAATGGTACACGGTACTCGATTTCATGATAAAACTGAAATACAATCATCAGTAAATATTGTACATGGGTGCTGGAATAACGTCGTTATAATACAACGTGTTTTGCCAGAAGTGGTTAAGGAAATCAGCGAAAGTGCTATTAGTCATGATGGCGTTATTCTGCGCTTTGATTTTGAAGGCGTAAAAATATATGCAGAAGAAGAGGGAAGTAAACAAGGCTTGAACCAACAGAATATACTTAGCCTTCCCAAAACTATGAAATTTCGTGTTAAGTATGAGGCGGGTTTCTATTCCTGGCAACCACTCTATGATATTAATATTTCATAAGGCAGGTTCTCAGAATTGATTAGCTTCAAATTAGGCATACTACCTGTAGTGGTATAGGTAAAAAAGTGAATTGTAAAGTAGAATCAACCACGAGTATACTGAACCGAATAGCTATTTTCATTGACAGACCCTCAATACAATTATATTATCACCCAACCCCTATACGAGAAGCTATGAATTGCTAGCTCAGTGAAGTTTGACTATAGCCTAGCTACCTGAGGTTGGTCTCGTAGAGAAAATCCAGTCAAACCGAAAATTCATGCCACTCTCTTCTCCTGAGACCTACGAATATTACTGAGATAATCCCCCCACCGATGAAAAACAAACCTAAATCAGATGGAATGACCCACGTCCATAATAAAAACACAAAACAGGGGAGCAAAAGGCTTGAAATGAAACATACTATCCAATATTTTCTCTTAAGGCAAAAGACCCCACCAGTAATAATAAATACAGTTGAAAAAATCATGAGTAGGTTAAAAGCAAGGCCATAATAGTCTTGAATACCATAAACAAAAATGCCCATCGCGGTCATACCAAAAATTACCATGAGAATACCAGCTGCTCTTCTCATTCTAACCTCTCTTTAGTTATAACCAAGTCTGCCTAGATGGACTACTCGTTAAGTACTCCATTCATTACATCTGACCATTTGCATTTTGGTGGTCTGAATTAACGGGGCGGGCACTATTGCCAAACTTTGAAGTGCCTGCCCCGTTAATTCTACTAAGTCTAACTGTCCTTAATAGTAACAGTGGCGACTGGTGGCAAACCTATACTATTCCAGTCGATGAACAAAGTATCGGTGCATACGTATGAGTCAGTACACCGTATCCAGGTTTGGATCGGCTCCCCAGTGTATTGGTAGAAGATGTAGCCTCTTATTGCGACCCAGTGGTGAACAGAAGGACTTCCAAGGTAATTGAATCTCCAACAATATAGCGCTATTGGCCAACCACTATTTATATCAGCTACCCTATTCCAATAATCCCCACCGGTCACAATGATGTCGGTAGCATACTTGAAGTTATTGTAACCGGCCTCAAGAGTCATGGCAAAGAATCCTGGCCCATACTGAGGTGGCAGAACTGGACCTACGCGAAGGCTCATAAACCAGTTAAGCCGATCATACATTGTACTACTACTCGGTAATGATTTGTAGTCTTTGACACCATCCCCATTTCTGTCTACTTGAGTTTTGTAGTACTGTCCGATTGACACTCCAGAAGAAGGGCCACACCAACCTCCACCGCAGTAGGGGCTCATCGTTAGCCACTTGAAGACATTCATCACTAGCCCCTGGGGCATCACTAGCGACTGGGGGCTGCTGCTCTCCAACAGTTCAGGTTTCGCCTCTTCAGTCGCCTTCTTAGCAGCTTTGTAATCTTCTGGCGAGGGCATAGCAGCTGTCAAATTCGATGTCGGGATAGCGAAGTCAAATTTCAGATTCATTGCTACGTCTTGCTGACCAGCCTTGTAAATGGCGTAAAGATTGTCAAAGCCTAAATACAATAAGCGGGTTGGGTTGCCAATTTTTGCTACTTTCAGTCCCAAATCTCTTTCCAGGATGGATTTGCCCTCATCGGCACTGGGGACAGAAGGTGGAGGAACGTCTGCAGCCTCGAACACGGGATAACCATAGTCTGAACTACCAACGATAATATATCCGACGACTTCGCCATTATTCTCCATGGTGAACATGTAGGCATTTGGTTTTCCATTCAAGTCGTAACAAACCTCTGGTGTCGTTAGCTGGGCGCCGACCCATTCCAGAGGTTCATCAGTGAGTTCAACCGTTCTCTCCAGCCAGGCCTGACCTGCTTCTTCAGCTAGAGTGACCTCCTTCTTGCCTCCAGCAGCGAAAGTTACACTTGTCAATAATAGGGTTAACGTCAATATAACAGCTAAAACTATTACTGGTATCTTTTTCACGTTTGCTTCCTCCCAAGATAAATTTGTTACACACAGTCCAAATAAAAAAGATTTTCCCCTGCAACTTATGGACTATCTCTGGTTTTCACAGCTACCACCCCCTTTCTCGGCTAGCTCTTGCCATTTCCTAAGCCAAGTTGGGCATCACTACAGGGAATCTACAAGAATGCTTCTAGTAAGAGTAGTTTATATAAAAATAACAAGTCTTCAGAAAAAAGTCAATACCCCGGATTCCAGGACCACCATATCAATTAGCCTTACTGCAAATTAGGTATTATGTTCCCAGAACATAGGTAACAAAATAGCGTCTTGTGACTCCGTAGCACCACAGAATGTCTTGGATACCGCAATCTATTGATAATTCCTTCGCTTGTGATACAATGACATTTCGGGGGTGACGTGCATGAAAAGAATTAGCATTTTCTTGATTACGGTAGCTTTAATTGCCGGGATGGTAGGCTGTGGTGGCACCACTCCTGCCAAGTATAGCCTCACCATGGCAGTAGTCGGTGGTAATGGAACGGCAACTGATTTGACTAATGCCTCACCTTACGCAGCAGGCACTATAGCTAGTATAAAAGCGGTAGCCTCTGTAGGCTACCATTTTGTCAACTGGACAGCACCAGCAGGCACATTCGGTAATGCGACAGCAACGCAGACTACCTTCACCATGCCAGCTCAAAATGTAACAGTCACCGCTAACTTCGCCATGGAAATATGGGATTGGTATGATTTGGATGCCGTCAGGGACAACTTGGGCAGCAGTTACATTCTAATGAATGACCTCGATTCCACTAGCGCCGGTTATGATGAGCTTGCGAGTGCTTCAGCCAGTGATGGCAAGGGCTGGCAGCCAATCGGAACCTTTATCGGGGTTTTCGACGGTCAGGGATATGAGATAAGAGACCTGTTTATTAACCGCCCTGATGAAGATCATGTGGGCCTCTTCGGCTATGCTGCAGCAGGAGTCATTGAAGATGTCAACGTAGTCAACGTTACTATGACTGGCCTTTATTTTGTTGGCGGCCTAGTAGGACAGAATGGTGACCTGGACTTGGAAATGAATGGGGCCACTGTGAGCAACTCCTATTCTACTGGCAATGTGACTGGCGCTTCGTCCGTTGGAGGTCTAGTGGGGTACAATGGGGGCGTTGTGAGCAGCTCCAATTCCAACACCAGTGCGACCGCCAAGGCAGATGTTGGCGGTCTGGTGGGATGGAATCGGGGCACTGTGAACGATTCTTATTCCACAGGCAGTGTCAGTGCTATCACTATGAACGGTACCACAGAAAATCCTAATCGTGCTGGTGGTCTGGTGGGAGCGAATGATTTGATGGGTAACATCAGCAATTCCTATTCCACCAGCAGTGTGACTGGCTGTGCGGCGGCTGTCGGCGGTCTGGTGGGACAGAATGTGGCCACTATTAGCAACTCTTATTCCACCGGCAATGTGACTGGACATTCGGATGTCGGTGGTTTGGTGGGGCATAACCCCGGCACTATCATTAACTCCTATGCGATTGGCAGTGTGACTGGCGTTTCATCCGTTGGAGGTCTGGTGGGATGGAACCCTGATGGCACCGTGATCAATTCCTTCTGGGACACTGAAAACAGCGGACAACCTACTTCAGATGGCGGGACAGGCAAGAATACGACGGAAATGCGGGACCTCACAACGTTTTCGGGTGCTTCTTGGGACATAGCCGCAGTCGCCAATTTTGACATCCGCAACACAAGCTACATCTGGAACATCGTTGATAATGTGACTTATCCATTCCTGAGCTGGCAACCCGCCTAATACAACTGGAACTTAGGCGGCTGTGGTAAAACCACCAAGTAGTTGCCTGTGAGATTGCACAATCGCCTGGATTGTTACCTCTGGTGTAACAACACATCGTTTTGTGACCTAATAATCAGCCATTTTGTTCTTCGTAGTATAGAATTAAAGCCAGGCATTCCTAGCTATGATATATTGCACCTCCCTCACGACTACTCGAATCAATCGTTGGCATAACCGAATATTTTAGTCACTAGTGTTCACCTTGAAATAGGTCTTCAATTGGTGTGAACCGGGCATGTTGACGCTGAAGGTCTCGTGTTTGTAAATGGGTGTATTTCAGGGTTGATTGCAGGCTAGTATGACCCAAGATATCCTTTAAAGCGAAATCCGTGCCGCCTTTCGCTATAAAAGTAGTAGCAAAAGTATGCCTAAATATGTGCGGAGAGCACTTTATGCCTCGAAGACCAGCTTTGGCAGCGATTCGCCCTATGAACTGTTGAACACTGTTAACTGAAATATGGTAACCATCAGACCTAGGAAATAAATAGCAAGAATCGTAAGAGCATAGCTTAGGTCGGAAAACTTTGATGTAGCGTTGCAGTTCTCTCCTCGTGACCCTATGAAATGGAACCATCCTTTCTTTTCTGCCCTTACCAACCACTCTAGCGAGACAATTTACTAGATCAATGTCAGCCATTTTGACATTGACCAACTCTGCGATCCTCACGCCGGTATCCAATAGCAGCAGTAGTATGCAGTAATACTTCGCGCCCAGCGGCGTATGCCTGTCGACTTCAGCCAGTAATCTTTTAAATTGGTCTATGGTTAACGTCTTCACCAGGCTTTGGGGGACTTTCGGTAATGGCACTTTAATCAAGGGGTTCTCAACTATGTATTCTTCTTTAAATAGCCAGCCCCAGAATACCTTTATGGCCCTCACATGGCCCTGAATAGAGTAGGGAGATAAATTGCCTTTGTTTGCTTTGATATACGGGCTGTTGGGCCACTTTCTCGCACTTTGTAAATACAAAATATATGTTCGTAGTTCCTTTCTTCCTATATCCCGAATTGGTTTTGTCAAATTGTTCGAATCCAGAAAATCAAAGAACCTGCGCAGCATCTCCATATACCACGATATGGTCTTCGGACTTCTGTTAGCAGCTTCTAGATGTCTTCTGTAATCGCCTAGTAGGCCCGCTATATTCAGTGGCAACGACTCCGTATCATATTTGTCGATCTTTTGTGCATTCATGCCCACACCTAACAAAAAAGCGATGAGGCAAACAGGTGCCATAAAATGCGCCCCTGTCCTACCCCATCGCTCTTTCTCTATATCTATCTCGAGCGATAGAAGTCAAATCAGTATTTAGTTGTTAACATGAAATAATATACCGCGAGCGGCAATATATGTCAAATCCGCTGTGCTTAGGCCGCCCAAAATACAAAATAAGTCACCTCTATGATTGCTTGGCTCAAGTGCGCTTTGATTTACAGGCGTTGCAGGCAATGTCATATTAGACGAGGTGTCGGTTGCGCTCTTCCACAACAGCCTGGAGTACGTCAAGTTTGTGCTCCAGCTCTCTCATATCATAATCGAACTTGGATATAAATTCATCTTTCACTAGTGGTGTTAATAAATGGGCAAATTTTGCCCGGACATCATCGATATCTGACTCATCCATTCCGATGTCGCCATATATTCTGGGCACTTGACACTCACAAACCACTTTACCATTGCTATCCGTAATCTGATTGGGTCCGATACCGAGCCGCTTCTGCCTGAGGCCTATCATGAGACTAACTAGCCGATCGAGATCGTCATCGCTGATACTTTTTGGCGCGAACAGAAAATCAATTATCAGGCGAGATACATAAAGATTCTGAGTGAATTGAGATACAGTTTGTTGAAGTTTCTCAAATTCAACCCTTTTGAACGTTAAGTCGGTATTGAGCCCATCTAACACCTGCTTATTTCGAGGTATGGACGTTCGAAGACTATCATCGATATTCTTCAGCTCGTCTATACTGGTAGAGATGGTCTGCTTTTCTTTAGCGAGCCTGTCAACTTCAGACTTAAGCCCATCCTTTTCCCTCTTCAATTGATTGATTACATTTACCAACGATCCAGCATTGTGAATACGTCTCGAAAGGTGTTCGATGTCGGCTTTAGCCATGCCTACTCTACCTAGCTCCATGTCAAGCAGAGCTAACACGGTATTAACCTTCTTCCAGGACAGCTTGTGCTGAGCGAGGTATTCATCCATCCGGGCTTTCAGATCCTTTTTTTGTTGACGAAACATGTCTTGTGCAGTAGCTATAGCTTTGGTGACCGCGTCCAATTCCTTAGTAGCCTGCTCCTTCTCTTCTTGATGCCTGGCCCTGGTCTCAGTGAGCTGCTGCTCCTCCCGTTCTATTTCCTTACTCAACTCTTTCGATTTACTTAGCTTGGCGTTATAATCATTAATTACATCTGCATAGCTCAGGCCACTTTCTGACGCTGCCTGGGACAATTCCAAAGATGCGGTCACAAACCGGTCGGTAGATACAGTTGGGGAAGCAATATTATGGCAAATATCGAGCCAGTGTTCCGCCTTGTCACTGCTCACCCCCATTTCCCTGAGCTTAAGATCAAGCTTGAGACAGGACTGTGCCTGGGCAATACTCGTATTATTTTTCCTCAGGTCGACCGCCACCTGGCGCAGAGCATCAGCATATTCGGCCATGTCTGGCGGTACTGGCAAATGCCCTTCTCTGAACTCGCCGATAATGTTGACCACTGAGCCTTTTGCTATTCCGACTTGATGGGCAATTTCATCATAGGATGAGCCGGTGAGGAACAGCTTTACTACTTTGTACTTACTGGTTAGGCTAATCTCTCTCATTTTAGTTCTCCTTTCCTTATACAATTAAGGATTTGACCATTTGACTGTCTGACCGACTGACTGTCTATTTGACCGTCTGAAAAAGGCGTGTTAAGCAATGAATCACCTCCTGTCACTCAAGTTTTCGGGTTAAAATGCATAGTGGAACGGATCATTGGGTATATCGATCGCGAATCAGCCAGGCGGTCAACAGGGGAGAAGCGCTGGTGTTGCTTCTTGATGTCGCAGGCAAAAAGGTTGAGATAGAGGCGTACCGAGGCTAGGCTCGAATGTCCCAATATTCGTTGTAGGCTGAAAATATCACCGCCGTTGATCAAATACCTTTTAGCGAAGCTATGGCGAAAAGTATGTGGTGAGCATCTGACCCCGGTAATACCGGCGCTCCTGGCGAGTCTTTTCATCATTTGCTGGATACCGCTTTTGGTTAGCGGTAGGCCGTTATCGCTCAAAAAGAGCTTGGTTATATTGTCGGTAAGCGGTTTGGGTCGGTAGACATTTATGTATTTCCAGAGCGATTTTTGGACGATGGAGCCTACAGGAACAATTCTTTCCTTTTCCCCTTTACCGTGCCTAATAATGATGTGGCCTTCAGAGAGATTAACGTCGTCCAGGTCTATACCGACTAATTCGGAGACCCTGAGACCCGAATCGAGGAACAGGAGGAGGATCGTGAGGTTACGGTGACCATTTCCGTTGGATCTCAGGCAAACATCGGTCAGTTTTGCTATCTGCTCATCGGTGAAGGTGCTGATAATCTTAGTCGGTGATTTCGGCATTGGTATCACGGCCATAGGGTTTGACTTGAGGTACTCTTCCCGTGTTGCCCATGAGAAAAAGGCCTTTAGAGTACGGACGTAACCTTGGATGGTGGCTGGGGATAAAGGCGTGCCCGTATGAGGGGCCCTTGCTTCGACCTGTAAATACCGGATGAAGTCCCTGATATGGCTCCTATTTAGGTAATTCACATCAGTAGGGCAGTTGTTTCGCACCAAAAAATTATGGAATCTGTCTAAAAAGCTTGTGTACCACTCAATAGTTCTGGGGCTTTTGCATTCCGTCTGGCATGACAGTTTGAAACCCTGGATGAGGTTTTTGAGCTCTAATGCACTGGTCTCCATTTTGGCCTCCTTTAAAAAAAATCAGGTTGACACCGGCTCCAAAATCAGGTTGACACTTTTGCTGAGGCCAAATAAAAATCGGCCTCAACTGAGGCCGATTCCAGCCGTTTTAGCTACGGTTTTCGGTTTTAACTGAGCCGTGTGGGACTCGAACCCACGACACCCTGATTAAAAGTCAGGTGCTCTACCAACTGAGCTAACGGCCCATAATTTTGTGAAACTATGTGCGGCCTATTTTTCTACTGACAAGAGACTGGAAATGTAGATAGCGAAAGCCGGGTGAATGTCGCAAACAAATCCCCCGTCAACTACCTCCACAGAGAAGGTTACCCTATTGGGCTTCCTGAGGGGATCGCCAAATTTATTAAGCCCCGTTTCATCCCAGGGCATATTGTGGCCTAATAGTTCCAATAGGCCCTTAACATCCCTCGGGTCTTCTACTATCACT
>JBGPRV010000008.1:0-25838 GCA_041489785.1 Dehalococcoidia bacterium
CAAATTTTGCTGCGTGTGAGACTTTCCTTTCTTGTAAGCGTTTGTTTTCCTCAAATCTCGGCCCATGGCATGTCACCTCCTAGCTGTCAAGCCTCTATCACCAATCATCACCCCACCCGGGACAGACACAGGGGCAATCCCGAGGTTTAGCCGTCACCTTTCCTCTTCTCATCGCTCTCTCAACAAGGGAAAAAGGGGGCCTCGGCTACGCCCGGCGATAGGGCTACCGTAACCAAAAAGATGCTAAGTCTTGCCATTTTCCAAGCTAATTTGAGCCTTCCGCAAAAAGCTCTAAGGACACCACATATAACGGTAGTTCATCTATCATCTAAGAATAACACTTCTTCAAAAGAAGTGTCAATATCTCTCAACACTAAAATAACGCCCGATTTGCAGCAGGTTTGATTGGTGGGGCGTCGCTGGGATTGTGAAAGTTCACGGGGTTGGGGCTTTTCGCAACATGGCAAAGACCGTCAGTTCCGTTCCCGGCATCTTGTCCTCGGAAACGACCTCAAATCCGAACCGCCGGTAGATAGCCACGTTCTTCACGGCGTTCGTTTCCAGATAGCACGGCATCCGCTCCCGGTCGATACGTTCCAGTACCGGCCTCAGCAACTGGCTGCAGAACCCCCGTCCCTGGTATGCCGGGTCCACTCCGATGATTTGCAGATACCAGTGAGGGTACGGGACCAGCTTGCGGTGGAGGTTATCTACCAACCTGCCGTAAGCCCGCATTCGGCCTGCCCCCTGGCGTCCAAACCTGACAAGAGTTGAGAGGGGGACCGACCGTATGATTTGCCAGCCTCCAAAAGGTGCCTTGCCCGGTGGCAGCCAGGCTGCCACGCCCTCCAGTTTCTCTGAAGACGCATAGACCTCCCCGTATTTCAGACAGACAGAAAGTTCGATAAAACTTAACCTATCGGCTGCCGCACGCCGCTCCGTCTCATCGCGGAAATAGTACCGGAACAGCTCGTATTCCGTGAAGGCACGCCCCAGCACCGCAGCCCCGGCATCCCGCTCTTTCAGGGTCAGCCTTAACAACTCGCCGTTCTGATTATCCATCTTCAATTTATAGCTGCGCCGTGCGCCACTGTTATCAATTATAGCAAAGGATGTCGCTGAGACAAGAATAGCCAGGAAAGTCCTTTCAATCTAAGCATGGTGGTATTCTGGGGGCACAACTCTAATCTGTACACGGCTTGATTATTGTGGTATCCTTAAAACTAGGTATCTTCTTTAAGGAGTGCGTTGTGTCCGCGATGAGGTCAAAAAAGAGGTGATGAACAATGGCCAAAACCGGTGGTTACAGAGGCAAGTTACTGGAAGAGGTGAAGTCTCTTTCCGAGGAACGGGTCAAGGCCCTGGCTGACTTTGCCGCCTACCTCAAGGAAAGGGAGGAGTGGGAGGCAACAAGGGAAATCCTGGGCGACGAGGAGCTGGCGCAGCAGGTGAAGGAGTCTCGCAAAGCATGGGCTGAAGATAGGAAGGGAGAGTTTGTCTCTCTGGAGGAGCTGAAGGCGAAGCTAAATGTATAACGTTGTTCTGAGCCGGAATGCCTCCAGAACACTGGAAAAAGCCACCCCGGCCATGAGACGTCGCGTCATCGTTGCTTTGGAAAGACTCAAGTCCAAGCCCCACAGTGGAAAGAGACTCCGTGGTGAACTGGAAGGGTTATTCAGTTTGCGCATCGGCGGTATGCGGGCTGTGTATGGACTAGATACCAGGAAGAACGTGGTGGTCGTCCTTGCCATTGGCCCTCGGGGCGACATCTACAATAGGTAATTGCTTCGTATTCTGTGAAGGCCCGCCCCAGCACCGCAGCCCCGGCATCCCGTTCCTTTAGGGTCAGCCTTAACAACTCGCCGTTCTGATTATCCATCTTCGCTTTGTAGCTGCGCCGCGCGCCGGTGTCGCTAATTATAGCAAAGGATGTCCCTGAGACGTGATCGGCCGGCAAAGCGCTTCCAATTTCACCGGGGTGCTAATCATAGAGGGGGAGAGCATGAGGAAAGCCGGGATGATTCGTTTTGTGAAAACGGCTATTTTTTCGGGGGTTCAACAGCTCTTTTTCATACGTAGGGCGATTACCTCCGGCACATTTAACCATCAAAATACACACGATTCGTTTCGTCGGGTTGCTCTTTATATTTGCAAGCCGTGGAGGCTGGCAGAGTGACGCATGGAGGCAATTTCCAAAAGGTTCTCGACAACAGTTTTCAGGTAGTTGCGATCGGCTGGGTCCAACCGGTAATTTGCAGAATACCATTTTACGAGTAATCTGGAGGCTTCTCTGATTACGCGGCGGTTACCAGGGTCGTGCTGAAGAGAAGACTGTAACTTGACGCGAATGAACGCTATTTCAGGGTCAACGCCTTCCAGATTCGTAATGTTCCACAATTGGGATGTTTCGGCGGGGCTAAGGGTACCGGAATAGAAGCCATGTTTGCGGGCATTCCGGTTGCCTTTCTGGCCACCGCGCTTCCTTTTAGTCTGTGTTTGGTTTGCAGTCACGTTTTGAGAAACCTCACCCACGGGACTTAGTTCATCAGGGTAGCACGCGAGTTCCAAGCAGAAATTAGCATGAATTCCTTATTTGAACAAGGGGAAAATGGCGCGTAGTGGACAGTAGACAGTAGTCAGGAGCCAGTAGTCAGTAGAAGAGCTCGACTAATAGACGAAATTCAAATGCGAAAGCTCAAATGACAAACGAAGCCCAAATGCCTAAATGCCAAACAGCCTAGGGGCTGGAGGTTGGAGGCTAGAGGCTAGAGGTTAGTGGAGATGCATTGGAGATACGGTAGAGACACTGGAGAAATGAGCGGGTGAATGGAGCACTACTTCGGGTGCAATACTATGCGACCTAATTTCTGATTTGTGGCAGGCCTGATTGTCATGGTGGCCCTGGAATTCCGCAAAGAAATATCCGAAGGAATGAATCACAACTAAGTAGCTTGAGACTACTGAACTGGAGTCGCCAGTTGCCACCATTCCTCAAAAGGTGGTCGTGTGTGGGATACATTCCATTCGCTATATTCACCCTCAAAAAAGATGATGCCTACCGGTGGAACATTATAGACAACGTTCGCTCCCATGATGAATCGATCGTGAAATGGTGTTTTCTCAGCTGTCCGCCACTCAGCGGTTATTCCTTTGCCTTTCATCTCTCTCTTGAACCTTCTATATTCTGATTTTACCGTATTGTCTACCATTTCACTTCTCGAGAGTATCTTGACTTCTTTGATACGAGACGATTTGGCAGTTGTGACTATCTCAGCAAATGCACGCGTTCTAAAATGTGGGTCAGCCCACCAAATATATTCAGTGCACCTCCCCAAGATTTCACGAAGCTTGATAACATTTGAAAACGGCTTGTCTTTGATAAAGGGACCACTCTGGCTATTAAACGTTGTCTTCCACTTACCTTGCCGTGCTAGCCCTTCAATCACTTCCATTTGTGTAGGATAATACCAATCTGGCGGTGCCTGCTCATTTATTCCGCTGTTCAGCATAACTTCCTCTTCAAAGTCAGCATCCACAAGTATCTCATGAAAATCAATAAAATCCCTCTTCACAACATCCCAATCTTGGACGCCCTCAGGGCGTTTGACCACTTTGTCAAACATGACAAGAGATTCCGAAAGGTAGAGACTCCTTTCGAAAAACAATGTCGAGAGAATATCTCCGTTTAATATTAGTGCGGCTTTCTGGATGTATCTGAAAGCATCTACATAAGCGTGAAAAGATGTTTCGTACGCCGTGTACAGCGCATTGACCATATGTGCATAGGCCGCGTTGATAATTGTGCATGCAACACACGCTGAGAAACCGATGATGTCTTCCCCATATACTCTAGTTTTATCAGTCATCTCTTGTCTGCTATATGAAGTAATGTCCGCCTCATTTATTCCGTGAGAGACGATTTCATACGCGTGCTCAATTAGTTCGCGAATTGTGGGAGAATACTCTATTCGACCGGTGTAATCCAGACTGTTTCGCAGCAGCATGATAATACGCGCCGCAGCTAACATCACTCGGACATATCTTACAGTCTCTTTGTTTCGCCGTTTTGATGGTGCCCAAACAAACTCATCCCGGAATGCAATCAGCTCTCGCAGAACATCAGTTGCCCACAGAGCAAACTTGTATACCTCTGGTGTCAGGCCTTCTTTCCTGTTAGCGAGGCCTTCCTTTGGGTGAACTAAGTATTTGTCTGGGAAATATGGCTCATCACTGAAGTGATAGCAGTACCAGAACAATGCAACGGCTGCTTCCCTTGGCCTTTTCCCTGTACTAATTTCTCTGAGTGCACTGCTTGGCTTGTCAAACAATAGGTGCGCACCCCCCACAAGCACGTGAGTAATCTCTGGTTTCTTTTGTCTGTCTTTAGCAAACTGGGACTCAAGCCACCTAATGACGTCGTCGCCCTGCGAGCTCATAACTAAATTCTACTACTTTGGTGCAGTTTTATCAGCCTCTATACAAGACTACATATGGCGCCCAAAGGTCAGTACACCATACGCTACTAACCTATTCTGGTCCCGGGGAAATAATAGCTGATTTGTAGCAGGCCTGATTGGTATGGTGTCCTTGGAATTCGCTAGGACACACATAGTAGCAGTCTCTTCTCAACGGACATTTTTCGCATTGGGGTCTTCGAGGAGTACAAACTAGCGCGGTGAAATCAAGTATGGCAAGATTGGCTGTTCGCGGGTCTCGTCCTGAAGCGTACACTTTGGCCATCTCAATGACATGCTTGTCTCTGCGCCCTTCTTTTGATGTTTTTATGCCGAAATATCTTCTAAATAACCTGACGATATTAGTGTCAACTATCCATTCTTTTTTTCCGTAGGCTATTGATAGGACAGCACCTGCCACATACTCTCCTACCCCAGGAAGAGTGGTCAGTTCACATCTATCGTTTGGCACCTTGCAGTTATACCTCTCCTTTATTTCGCGAGCAACAAACCAGAATGCAGGAGTCCGCCATTTGAGCCCTAACGGGTACAGAATGCGCTTCAACTCTTCTTCTGGAGCTTTGGCCATACTATCTACATCGGGATACTGCTCAAACAGAGTGTTGTATACTCGCTCGACCTGGTCTGCTTTGGTCCTTCTTAGCATCATCTCGGCGATTAATATTTTGAAAGGGTCGCAAGTTCTTCTCCAAGGATAGTCCCGCCGATTATGCTCGAACCACTCCAAGATCCCGTCACGAAACGCACGTATTTTTTCTGAAGAGGGGATGCTATTCAGAATTCCGCCCGTCATAGATTTTCCTTAACTCTGCGAGTAGGACACGTGCGATAGCAGAAGCAAGCATTGGAGGAACGGCATTCCCAACCTGTTTATACTGTTCAGTTCGTGGTCCTTCAAATTTGAAATTATCCGGAAATGACTGGCAGCGAGCTGCTTCACGCACTGTAAAAGACCTGCATTGGTTAATATCGGGATGAATGTAGTAGTGACCGTCTTTACAGATATGCGCTGTGATTGTAGAGGCCGGTTTGTTCCACCATTGAACCTTGAATCTGTCAAGGAACTTATCCCTTGTGCGGTGCTCCGGCGTCAAATCAGGTCTTTCATTTATGAGGTTGAGCAGGTTAGCTGCTCCATTACCATTCCGGTGGTGCTCAATGAAGAATCTATAACGTTCCAGATCACCTGCCATATGTGTTCTGGCTTTATGATTCAAAACACCTGGAGACCCCTGTCGCATTCTCGTCTCATAGCTCTTGGCAGTGTGAGGCGGCATATAGAATCCAAACCATCCATCGTTTCCCTCACCGGGTCTCAAGGGAGGCAAATCGGAGATTGCATCTTGGACGGTAAGGTACCCTTTTCTCCTATTTCTTATCCCCTTCTTTTGTAATAAGGAAAACAGGCTTCTAATTTCGGGATTATCAGACTCCAAAGACCTTCTATATCCGATCAGGATAAGCCTTTTCCTACACTGAGGAACATGGAAGTCCGCTGCATTAAGAACATAACTCCCGGGGTCGTCAGATACCTCTATCAGAGGTGGCGTTATTTCATACGCAGGACGTAGTGATGAGAAGTCACTCAGTATCTTTCTAAATATGTCCCTTTCTTTTGCCTTAGCCGTAAAAAGGCCAGGAACATTTTCGTATACAAAAAAGTCAGGTTGAAGCCGTTCGAGAATTTCCAAGTAGTAGGTATACAAGAAGTGCCGCTCATCATTGCTCATTCGGAACGGGTCTCTCGACCTTCCGATAAGCGAATATGGCTGGCAAGGCGGTCCTCCTAGAAGCACATGACAGCGTGGAGCACCATGTATTCTTCCGCTCTCTTGTATTCTGTTGAGAATCTCTTCCGTTTTGTCTTTCCCAAACTGTGCTTGGATGACACGGTGTTGAATCAATTCCTGAATAGACGGATTTTCACTTAATGTCTGTTCTTGTGAAATATTTCCCTTCAAATAGTTCTTGTACGCTCTGTTTTTGCGGATTTTTTCCAGTTCATGGTAGATATGACGCGTGGCCAAAGTCTTACATGCCCATTTATCCATTTCTACTTGGGCTAGGATTTCAAAACCGGCCTGCCTAAATCCTTCACTGAGGCCACCACATCCTGCAAAAAGGTCAACTGCGTAAAACCTGCCCCTCCAAGATTTTTTCATATTTTTCTACGACTCTTTGAACCCTTCCGATAGCATTCTTTCACGGGTTAGCTGAAGTATTTTACATTGGTATGAATTAGGCAATGAAGCGGGTATCTTCGCAGCAACAGTCAGGGCAATTTGTTCGTCTCGGGATACAAGAAGACCTTTCTCCGATGCCCATAGTAGCATATCTTGCCAGTATTTAGCGCCCAAGTTGACTACGAATATCTCTGTTTCGATTCGACTCATTACTTTCTGTTCTTTTTTTGCCGAACGTTCCAGACTGCGGACGTCTTCCTTGTCAGCAAGCCATTCCTCGACCTCTGGGATGAGTTGTACTTGCTGCGCCTTTACCCGATCCCAACACGCTTCTCTTTTACTCCACTCAGTTACATTTTGGACGCCTCGATCATCTGCGATGAGTACATCAAATACAATCTTGGATAGAATGATCATTTGGCGTTCCAAAGAATCCCACACTTCCTGCTTTTCCCATAGAGATTGAAGATCAAAGCTACGATCCGGGAACTCTTTCTTGAGAAGAAAGGCGAACAATGCTATTGAATAAGTAACTATGTTTGCCCTGTAGCCCTTTTCGTACCAGGGCTGGTTAGTGACCAGTTTTTCGGTCTGATGGAATAACAGAGCCAATGCAACGGATTCCTGATAAAAAACCTCATTGAAATCAGCATCGCTTTTATCCCAAGCTTCTGTAATCCTTTCAGCAAACACGAGAAAGTTTTTCTGAGCGCCCATACTAACTTTGTGGGGCAGACCAAGCCAAGAGTTGTGAAACTTGGCAAGGTCAGTTTTGTTTATCAGTTGTCCCTTTGGATTCTGTGCGAGGAATTTGCTTCTTTCGGTGTTGCTCATCCTAGCTTGTGCTTGGAGGTATTGACCACGTGCACGTTCGTAGAACCAATGGGTCTCGTGTTGCGCCCCGCCCACAGCTGGAGCGAACATTCGCCTAGAGATTTGTTCCATTCGAATGTGGAAAGGATGATTTGAGAAGAAATCTGCTTCGCTTACTCGGTTCTGACTATTGGAAGAACGAGATATGTTAGGTATGATCGTCTCGGCTTGGGCAGGCTCTATTTCCGTCAGCTTCATTTGAACAAAGATCTTGCTGATGTCGGCCTTATCGCGATACCGGGCAGTGGATATTGAAGCCGTTGTTTGGCCACCATTTACAATCTGTAAATCCTTAACCCTCGTAATGAATAAGCCCTCTTCTCCATTTTTGACTTCAACCTCGGTTGCGGTGACGGCAATGCCGTTGTTGTATGCGAAGAACATCTCAGGATTTCGAAGAATGGTTTCGCGAATCTTCTTGTTGACTGCTACTTTCGTATTAAGGAATGATCGTACATTTCCTTCAAGGAGCCGACTTCCATACTTATCGTAGATATCAGCCAACACTGTTCCAGGAATTACGCAGAGATAACTACGATACGTATCAGTCCTTGCGCTACAAGCTTCAAGACATGGAACTCCTTGAGGAAGATATTGACATAGATCAATATCCAGCTCATCACGGCCGGATGTGGACATGTAGATACGATGAAATCGTGCGATATCCCAGACATGATATTCCAATGGAATTCCATGGAAATCAATTTGTGGAAGACTTTCGATCCTTTCACTTGCTATCTTATCTGTGAGCAAGAACAGCCGCAATTTGCGAATGTCGGCTCTGTGAATGCGAACCATATCCAAGAGATCATAAGCCGGCGTACTGATTTCCATTTCGCTTCGTAGGGTACCGTATATGGCTTCTTCAAGGAAGGTCTCAAGGCGAGCAAATACCTGCACGGCTTGAGTCCGGGTTAGAGTATCAGGTTCTTTTTCACCGCCAAAATCAGCGATGAAGAGAGACATAGTCCAATCGTAATCATCCAATGCATAACCGTCTGTTCGGAACCGCTTATTTCTCTGACCGGTTCCCGTATAAAATGCCAGTTCATAATCTGGAATCACTGCCATTTCCAGTAGAGACGAGGCAGCTTCATCTACGAAAGAAGCGACAAATCCATCCTCTTTGCCGGCCGCCCTCGCTTTTGCTGATTCAAGGAAGTCTTTTCTGTACTCGAGCAAGTCAATGGCCATCTGCTGCTTCCTGTTCTTTGATTTCGAAATACGCTAAGGCATCGATGCTTAAATCATAGGTCACCCTTGTTATTGACGGGGCAACCATTGCGTGTCGAATCCGTGGAAATGTTTGATCGACAAGAAAACGACGTATTCTTCGTAGTACGAACAGATCTTCGGAATATTCTCTTCTATCAATGTAGCCAATCGCGTCTAGACGACGTTCGAAGGTATCTGCAGCTTCTGCATCAGCAGAGACAATGTTACGAATCTTGGTCACCATTGCGTTTAATGAAACTGCGCCCTGCAGTTCACCCCCGGCTTTTTCCAAAAAGACAATGCATAACTGGCCCAGCTTATCCGTATCCAATTGTTCCAGTGAGGAAATACGAACGGTAGGAGCTCCCGGTTCTGATGTCTTCACTTCGTACCAATAGTCGTCAAATCTAAAATCTTGGTCTGCCCCGGTCGGCCCTAGCCAACCCTTCAATGCAGCGGATGTACCATATTTAACGAATAAAAAACTCTCGAGGAATAGCAGTTCTCCTATGAGACCTTTTACTTCTATTTCCGATAATAAACCGGCCCGCCCTCGCTCTAAGAGACGTTGCCATCTTCTATATCTTTCGAGGAACATAGCTGTACCTGTTGTGCTGTCATTGCAAGAACGTGTAGATTCTGCTAGGTCCCAGCACAGGTGATTGAATACTGAATCTTGGTCAGGTTTCAACAATCGAAGAATCAAAGTGTATAAGCCATCATGCCTTTGTAGCAATCTGAAATCAATTGACTCGCTTTGTGCAGGGAGATGTTTGGGAGCTTCAGGGGAAATCAAGAAGAATATTCTCTCACCTGAGACATCATATCCAAAGAACAACTGCAATGGATGTGACGCGTCATAGAGCTGGTGTGCGTTAGTCTCACCGTGACTTTTCAGATCCTGCCATCTTCGGGTGAACACATCAATCGTCTGCATTTTGTGCCTCAGTTGCAGCTTCCAGAAGCTGCTGTTGCTGCACGACGTTTATCTTATATTTGACGTACATCGTGTTATCGGCTGTAGCCAAAGGGAACCCAATACTCAAGGCAACAACGCAAGCACTTTTTTCGCTTAGCCTATGAACAACCTGTGCAACTAGCATTCTATCTGCTTCTTTTTCGGGTTTTTCAAGCATAGTATGGGATCTTATGTTTAGAAAGTGAATTAATAGTAGGGGTTTCCTATCGGGTATTAGGAAAGCTTTGTCGGGGACTTGTCGATTGGACTGCTGGCTCCTGCGAGTGATTTCGTCAATAATCGATTGACTAAGACCGTATCTTGTGCAAGGGCGTGAACCTACTCTTAGTTTCGCGCCATTGATACGTATGCTCTTCTTGTTTGGCGAAATATCCACAGACCGCTCTTGCCTCCTGATGGATGTTGTGTCTGTAATATGGTACTCCTCCTTAGTATCCCCTGCGGGCACAGCGACATCCCACAATCGCAGATGCTCAGCTGCTGCAATGAAATCTGCCAAGCCATCTGTCTGGAAATGCAAATACAAAGGATCTGAGACGTAACCCCGGATGAGGGAAGCTACTCTTTCTTTTGGTACGTCAACCCAGACATTGTGTGTTGAATGGAAAACAGAATCGTCGGCTTTCTTTTGTGATGTCTCGAGATACGCCACAAATTGCCTAGCCAAATTAAAATTTCCAACTAAACGATCCGTATCGAGCAAAATTTTTGGTGTTTCAAGCAGCACACCGCTAACAGAGACAGTGTGAATGTAGTCGGTAGCATGGCGCATTT
This sequence comes from Dehalococcoidia bacterium, assembly GCA_041489785.1. Taxonomy (GTDB): domain Bacteria; phylum Chloroflexota; class Dehalococcoidia; order GIF9; family AB-539-J10; genus RBG-13-51-36. The sequence goes on from JBGPRV010000008.1 coordinate 10,500, forward strand.
TATTTCGAGCGGTCACTAGTAGTTTGCCAACCATTCTCTCTATGCTGTCTGGATGTGATCTAACCTTCAGTCCGAATTCTCTAGGGGTCATCCCATAATAGCGCATAGAATAGATTTCATCTCGCAATTCGTTGGTTGCCTTCGTAATATGCGAATAGCATTCCCGTGCTTCATCTGTCAGCCACACTCTACAGAGGTCTTCATATCCAACGCGGTACCCAAACCACCTCCCCATTTGGAGAAGAGTATCATAAGCTTGTGAATTGCGATAGAAATAGCTGACGCACAGGCCTTCAAGCGTGAGACCACGGGTCAGGCTATTCCCGCCCACGGCTATTACACGAAAACCGTTGTCCTTATAAGCATCGTAATCCAATATTGCGCTGCTCGTCCTCTGATTGACCTCCACTACCGTCAGACGATCAATCGCATTGCAAAGCCACTGCTGTTGGACCGTGCGCCAATCTACTTTGGATAGTTTTGAGAGATTAAAGGTTTCCCAAACATCGTGCAAAGACTTGATCGAACTGTTGCATAGCGCTTCGTTAGGTTCTAGACCTCCAAAGTTAATGGCTGCACTCCTAGTACGCTCAATCCAGGCATGAATAATATTCCTGATTTGTGATTGTACATTCGTGAACCGGCTAATGTTTACCAGCATGGAGCGATGGTTGTTAATCGGACCGCGCATGTCCCTTATGACGTTCGTTAGCACAAAGTAATTTAAGGCAACATACAAACTTGCCGGGAGATCATGCACTATAAATTGACTGCCATGTTTAATCGGAATAGCATGTTCAGCATCTTCTCCAATGTCTTGGACAACGTAATCATGAGACGATTCGTCGCCAAAAATCGCAGTGTTTCCAATGTAGTTTGTTGGGGCCGACAATGAATAGATAAAGTCCCTGGGGAATAAGTCATTGCCTAGCATTTCCTTGTCATTATCTGGATTTATGAAAATATTCGCGTAAGGAGTGGCTGTAACCCCAACGTACGATGCTCGATTGAACAGAGTAAGTAATTTCCGAATACATTCGTTGATGGCTGTAGGATCATCATCATCCCTTGTATTTACAGAGGCGTTGTCAGCTTCGTCATCGATCAGAAGCATGGGAGAATCGATTTTCCCGTCAGCACCAGCGTTGTAAATTCGAAGCCATTTCTCAAGGTAAGTGAGCCGTTGTTTCTGTTTTTTGATAACGAATACTACAGGTTCCAGGCACGTGGTTATCCTCATGTTCAGATTGTTCAGCAATTTCTGATCGAAGTCGTTATTCTTTGAAGTAAAAGTGGCGACAAAGTGAGCACCGTCAATACGTCCTACCCCTACTGGCAGCTTACGGCCTAACCTATCCAGAACCAGTTGACTGTTTAGACCAACTAATTCAAGATCAAATCGTTCCTGTGTCTGTCGCCGGAGGTTTTCTTGGGTTCCCGAGAGGATAATAATGACTTTATAGCCCGCATCCATGGCCTTATTACACAGCGCGGCATAATTGGCTGTTTTGCCGGATTGTACGTCGCCCATAATAAGACCGCGGCGTTGCCAAATCGCCTCATTTGCAGGATCACCAAGAAGATCAAGTATATCCTCAGACACGCGTCCGAGTACTTCGATTACGATCCCATTCCAATTCTTGAATCTCTCCAAATACTTGCGGTATCTCTCCCAGTAGAAAAAAATAATGTTGGGCTTACGCTCGCTTAACCAAGGTTTATAAGTCGCTTCATCAACCACTGCAACACCTATTTCCATGGTAACCCGTAGATGAGAATAAAGAAGCTTAAGGACCTCCTCGCATTCTTGGTCTGACACAGGTGCCAACATTCTTGCTTGAGCGAGGCAATCCTTAATACCTGCTTCAGTTGGAATCTCCGATGGAAATCGCTGCAAGATCAAGAAGTGTGCAAGGTTCTCGAGCTTAGTGATATTGCTGGATGATTCATTCATTTGGCAGGACCTCATTTCTCACTTGACTCAAGACCTCGGGGAAATTGCAGAACGGCTCGGTTAGTTCTAAGATACTAAACATACTTGATATTTGTTCGGCCTTTCCGTCCACCTTACTAAGAATCGTCAGAATCGTCTCGCGTATAGAGGAGTCTGTATTTGCTTCAGAGGCAAAATGTTCGTCTTCCGTAAGGTCGACATACAGCTGGTTTAATGGAATTGACGATTCAACGATGCGCAGCATTTTCTCAAGACAATTTTTCGCTGATTTATCGATCCCACAAGAAAGAGCGTTAACTAAAGCATGCTCGCGATTGATAGAGTATCGGATCCCCTCACGTGTTTTGTTTCGATTCCATACATGGTTTATTTGATCGGTCGTTTCTTTTCGCCCTCGAAACGTCCAAGTACGTCTGCTATTTTCGGCAATACGTCTTACTATGCGATCCAGATTCTTGCGCACGACCTCCGGCGGCGTCGCCGTTGACTTACGGATATCCAAAGCCCACAAGTGATCTAACGAGTTAGGAATATCAACCTTTACACGAGCAAGCTTGTAGAGCTCATCTTGACGCAATAAGCGAAACCATGTGCCCCATACCAGAAGACGACGATTTCGGTAAACGTAAAATCCTTGTTTACGCCGTAGTCCGTCTTCACCCCCAAGCAATTGCAGCTCTTCCTTCGAAAGTCGGCTCGTATGGGGAAGTATATATGGCGTGGCAGTTATTTTCTCACCACCTATGATGATGGGCTCAACATCCATTACCTGCTCGCTTTTTCCGATTAAGAAGGGATCTATTGGCTTAATTGGCTGCTTATTGATTGCTATTTTCAATCGTTTCTGGCCCGTTTCTCCTGCTAGGTACCTATGGAACACGAGTGATAGATGGTTTCGAACGTCGTCCATCTTGATACGGAAGAAGTCTTCAAGTGAGGTGGCGCTTGATGTTATTCGGTCAAGTTTATTCCAAACGATCAAGGTCCCGTGATCTTGGCTGTTTAATTGGGTTATTCCCGGTAGTCGTTCAATGTGGGATGTGTCGAGTTGAAGTAATATCCAATCTTGGCGCTGGCCAATGACATCCAAGTCCCAACGTCGCCCTGCTAAGATACCATCCTTCTTAGAAGCAACTGTAAGGGATCGGCACTGCGAAAGTGAGGCTGTCTTGAGTCCAAGGCCAAAGCGGCCAAGGTCATTCCTATCCCTGATATCCAAGGGATTACGGCTGCCATAGCGCATAGCAGCAGTTATCTCGTCTGGAAGCATGCCTTGACCGTTATCAAGAATCGATAGGTAAGGATCATCCCAGGGTCTATATTCAATGTCGACGTTGGTGGCGTTGGCAGAAATGCTATTATCTAATAAATCAGCTATTGCTGATTCGAGCGAATATCCGAGTGCTCGCGTAGACTCCATTAGCACCGGGGCATAGGGTGGAAGAAAAATCTCCTCCATCTTCACCTCCTGAGGATTTTCATCCATTCTTCCGAAATCATGTTCAAAGGCTGCCCTACATACATAATTTGCATACGCCGTGACAATCCCGCTTGCGTGGGATTCACACAATCTGCCAATCCGCCTGCATCCATAACCAATAATCTTGGTTTTGGTTGTTGAGTCTGTTTAGAAGAAGCTTAATGTTCTCATCTGATGTCAACACGCCCACTTAAGTCCTACATTATTTTTCACCTTTCTGGGCTCGTCCCAATATGGGGACTTACATTGTGGGCACCTACGAGGCCTTGCTGGTTTTCTGGGTATCCATTTGTGCCCGCAACGAAAACATTCGAGCTGAGGAAGATCATATATATCATTTATATCATTCATCTTACCCATAAGGTTACCCCATAGGATAACCTATTGTCAATATATGAGAGCATTCTTTTCAAGCTTCATTTTAAGACCAGCTATGGGGATTCGGACTATAAAATGCCATCTGCTTCGACAAGCAACTGTTGCAGCGCCGGTATCAGTTCTTTCTTCTCAAATAAAAGTTCGGGGACTGTTCCGAATGGCTCACTTTGGGTGATTCGAACCTACTTTTAATCTGAGCACCTAATGGTGCATGTTGAGGAGTTACTGCAGCGCAGGAATCAATGATTTCTTTTCAAACAGAAATTCGGAAGGCTTCTTGATTGGCTGACCAGTCAGGATTTGAACTACAGCATGTCTGAGACCTATTACAGCCACGCTGGAATATATGCAACAAATCATCAAACAGTCTAGGCAGGCGCGATATCCTCAGGCTTCAGGCAGACCCGCCTGCCAGAGAATCTGTTCGGCGGGCAGGTGCTCCTGTTAAAACAGTAGTCAGGAGTCAGTAGTCAGAATTCAGAAGATTTTCGGCTGGCTATTGGATTCTGTATTATTGTTACTACCACCTGGCTAAGGATTTGTCGCCTGGTCACTCTGAGATTGCCGCGTCGCCTGCGGCTCCTCGCAATGACAAACAGAAGGGTGCCTTGCAACGACAGTGAGGTAGAGAAGGGGCTCGCATTGACACGGGAGGCTACTGCTCCTGTTAGAAACACCGGATGTTTTTCGTATCAGAGTTTAAGATCGGAAGAGCGCCAGCGCGATGGCCAGAAGAACCAGAGCAGCCCCGAGGAAACCAAAGCTCACGCGGCGTGTGGTTTTTTGACGTGAGCCACCGCCAACAAAGCTTGCGCCAAATAGAATGAGGAATAGGCCAAGCAGGATCGAAGATGCAGCCCAAATCCCGTAATGTTGCCGTACATCCAAAGCTCCAGCGAACAACAACAGAAAGCCTACTGCAATACTAACCTTGCCCCAGGTCTTGGACACAGAGCGGAATTTAGCACCCCGAAAGCCGGGCGTCAATCAGGACGGAGCAGAATTGGGCATACAGCAAAAAGGAACAGGATCGCCATCGGCGATCAGGGACATGTTGTCTCACTTCCGGTCCAGGCCCTTGATAAGCTCGTCAACCGAGTCAAAGGTCTTAACGCGCCCGGCCTTCATATCTTCGGCAGCTTCCTTCTCGGCTTTCTGCCACCGCCTGGTCCAGAAGTAAGCCTGGCTTTTATCTATCAGTTTCTTCGGCATTAGCACAGCTCTCTCTTCAGGTTGACGCCGTTTCCTCACCGCCTACCGGCAGAGAACGCAGGCGAATCCGCGTATCCTCAAGAACCACAATGCTGCCCTCTTCTAAGCTTCTCCGGAGGCTTGCCAGATTGGCTAAGAGAAAAGCTACCTGATTATCAGGGCGCCTTGACGAACGACGAAACAGAACTACAGAGGGCCTTGACTCCTTTCGCAAGGCTAGCAATGTACCGAAATCAGTGTCTGCCGAAATGAGAATACGTCCCTCATGGCGAGCGCGTTCCGAAATTTCGTTATCAGTTGCAGTCTGCATATCATAGTCCCGGACATGAATAGCATCGTGACCCGCTTCACGCAGTCCAGCAGCAACTAGCGGCGACAGGGCATTATCCACCAGAAACTTCATGGCGCTACTACCGGCAGTTCCCGCTCCTTGACCGCTTCAGCAGCATAGCGCAACGCTTCACGGATATCTTCTTTTTTGAGGTCCGGGTAGGCTCGAAGGATTTCAGCTTCGCTCATCCCTTCAGCCACCATGCCCACAATAGTAGCCACAGGAATGCGCAGCCCCCTGACGCAGGGGACTCCACCCATCTGTTCGGGGTTAACAGTAATCCGCTCAAATTTCATCTTGCTTGCCTCCACTGTCTATCATAAGCGAAATCTGCCAAACATACAACTCGCACTGCTTCGTTACCACGGAAGTCAATCACGTTTACAGCGACGCGCTCTCGCTGAGGCCTGAAGTACCAGAGGAGGGGAAATCCTAAGCACCAAATACTAAATCCTAAACAATATCAAATCACAGAATACAAAAACTGGGAGTCAGGAGTCAGGAGTCAGGAGCCACAAGTCAGCACGCAATTGTTATCCCGCCAACTCTTCTCGTCTCCTGCGGTAGTCCGCGTCTATCCGCTCAGCCTCGCTCATCAGACCCTCCCATTCGGCCGTTAACCTGGCCACATTTTCTCTTAACGTCATATATTCGCGATTCACAGCAACTACGTTACGGGAATCCTTGTAATGGGAAGGGTCAGCCATTATAGCTTCGATCTCTTCGATTCGCCCTGCGTTCGCTGTCATCTCCTGCTCTATTTCTGTGATGCTCTCCCTTACCAGCGATATGGCCCGGTAGTGCTCGTTCCGCAGTTGGCCCTCGAGTGCTTTGCGCTGGCGTTTTTTCACGGCCGTTGACGGCTGACGTAACTGCCCTATACGGGGCTGTGTTTCCATAGTCTCCGCTTGACCATCCGGTGACCTGTTCCGCCATAGATAGTCATCGTAACTGCCCGGGAAAACCGTTATCTGGCCGTCCCGCACCTGAATTATCTTGTTGGCGATCTCCCGGATAAGAGTACGGTCATGAGTGATGAAACACAGGGTCCCTTTGTAAGCATCCAGGGCATCGGTCAAAATCTCGCGGGATGCAATGTCCAGGTGATTGGTTGGTTCATCCATAAGAAGGAGATTGGCCGGCCTTACCAGCATCCTGGCAATAGCGATGCGCGTCTTTTCCCCACCCGAGAGCACCGATATCCCCTTGGTTACGTCGTCACCGCTGAAGAGGAATGCCCCGGCCAGACCACGCAAGCGCTGTTCTGGCTCGTCCGGTGCCGCGCTCCGCAACTCCTCAATGATGCTGTTGTCAGGGTTGAGAGATTCTACATAATACTGCGCAAAGTAGGCCGTAGTCACATTGTATCCGAGTACGCGCTCGCCTCTTTCAAATGGCAAAACCCCGGCCAGTATGCGCAGAAGGGTTGTCTTCCCAGCCCCGTTCACGCCTACTATGGCAGCCCTATCTCCGCGCTCCAGCATTATGTTAAGGTCCCGGTATACGACGTGCTGGCCGTAAGACTTGGCAACGTGCTTGAGTTCGATTACGACACGACCGCTGCGCGGGGGCTCTCTGAAGTCGAAATGTATCTTCTTCATTACCCGGGGAACTGTAATCCGCTCAATCTTGTCCAGCTGCTTGATACGGCTCTGCACCTGAGAAGCCTTGGTGTTCTTGGCCCGAAAGCGCTCGACGAAACGCATTTGCCGCCTGATTTCTACCTCCTGCCGCCGGGCGCCTGCCCTGCGAGTCTCGATATCCTTCTCGCGGGCGAGAACGTAGCTATCATAGTCTCCATGGTGGAAGATAACAGCCTCATCCTCAATAGCTATGACCTTGCTGACAACATTGTTGAGAAAAGCCCGGTCATGTGACGTCACCAGAACGGCACCGCGATAGCGCTTCAGGTAGGTCTCAAACCAGCGCTGCGTCTCCAGATCGAGATAGTTTGTAGGTTCGTCCAGCAGCAGGACATCGGGACTAAGGAAGAGGAGCCTAGCCAGTTCAATACGTGTTCGCCAGCCGCCGCTGAATTCAGATAGCGGGCGCTCGAAATCCGACGGGGCAAAACCCATTCCAGTGAGGATGATCTTCGCCTCGTGTTCGGAGCTATAGCCACCCTTCGCCTCGTAGAGCGACTGCAGCTCACCGAGCTTTCTCAACAGGCCATCCACGGTTTCTTCGTCCTGTTCCTTTGCCAGGTCTTCCTGCACCAGCGCTATCTTGTGCGCCAGGTTCCTGACCGGATCGGACGAACCGGACACATATTCCAGCAGACTACGCTCCGATGATGGTTGGACATCTTGACGAAGATAACCGATAGCAGTGTCACGTCGCACAGACACGCTTCCGGAATCAGGGATGATGTTGCCGGTTATGATCTCGAAAAGGGTGGTCTTCCCCGTGCCATTTCGCCCGATGAGCGCAATGCGATCGCTCATGCCAACGGTGAAGCTGACCTCGCTGAAGAGCTCATGATCGTCATATGACTTCGAGATGTCGGTGACAGTAAGCATATAATCCTCTTGCCGTTACAGTAGATTGTACCAAGACTTGGCAAAGGATACGAAAAAGCGTTTGGCTGGGACAAGCCGAGATTGCCACGTCCTTCAGTGGAAGGACTCGCAATGACAAAAGAAGGGGCCTTTCATAACTCCCCCGCCCGCCGACGCCAAAGGCCCGCCTGCCAAGGCTTGGCGGGCAGGCTCAGGCGGGTCTAACCCCTCTTATCCTTCGACTTCGCTCAGGACATGCCTTAAGAAGGGGAAGAAAAAAGTGTTCTATTGGCCACCCTGAGATTGCCGCGCCTTTTCTTTAAGGTCACAATTTGTGATCTCAAGATGGCGAATTCTTCTTGACTAATCGGAACAAGCTCCGCAGTCCCAGAGATTGCCACGCACCTTTCAGGTGCTCGCAATGACGTGTGGTGTGTCTTTGCGAGGCTGACTTTAGTCAGCCGAAGCAATCTCGGAGATTGCCACGCTTCGCTCGCAATGACAAGAGGGACTCACGAAGCTTTGACCTGGTATCTGGTTTTGCCTTCTTCATAGAGGTCGCCGCCGTGGATGTCGTTTATGACCGTGACGGGGAAGTCCTCCACCTCCAGGCGGCGAAGGGCTTCAGCACCGAGTTCTTCGTAGGCTACCACCTCTGCTTTCTTGATGCTCCGGGAAATTATGGCGCCGGCACCACCGATTGCTCCAAGATAGACTGCCTTGTGCTTGACCATGGCATCTTTCACCGCCCTGGACCGCAAGCCTTTGCCAATCATCCCTTTCAGTCCTTGAGCAATCAAGCGAGGGGCATAGGCGTCCATCCTGCCGCTGGTGGTAGGACCGGCCGAGCCGATTACCCTCCCCGGCCGGGCCGGGCTAGGCCCCATGTAGTATACGGTGGCCCCCTTGATATCAAAGGGCAGAGGCTTTCCCTGGTCGAGAGCTTCGACCATCCTCTTGTGAGCGGCATCGCGGGCAACGTAGATGACACCGGTGAGCAAGAGATTGTCCCCGGCTTTGAGGTCTTTCAGGATTTCGTCGTTCAACGGAAGCGTAATTTTCTTTGCCATAGATATCACCTTGTACTTACCATTATTTTCTACCTCAGAGTGCCCAGGTAGCTTACGGTAAGCTGCTTTTCCTTCACTTCAGGCGTGGTATAGTCGGGAAGGAGCATCGGGGCTACTCTATCAGTGACGATCCCGGCCTCCTTGAGCTCTTTATGATATGACTTTACGTGCTTCAAGGTTAGCTTTCCTTCTTTGGCTTTCCCCCTGGCGAATATGGCAGCATTTCTACCGGCAATCCTGCCAAATACCACGATATCCATAAGCGAGTTGCCCATCAGCCTGTTTTCTCCATGCAACCCCCCGGTCACTTCCCCGGCAACATAGAGCCCGGGCACAGCGGTTTCGCATTCGGCATTATCTTTAAGCCCTCCATTCTGATAATGGAGTGTGGGGTAGACCAGCATGGGCGCTTTGGATATATCAATTCCCAGGCGGTCGTATACCTTCCACTTGCCCACAAAAGCAGTCCGCACCCTCCCCTCACCGTGGAGGATATCAAGCATGGGGGAATCGAGCCAGACCCCTACCTTCCCAGTAGGAGTGGGAACACCTTTACCATCCAGGCATTCCTTGATGAACCGGGCCGATTCCACATCCCTGGGTTCGCGCTCATTGACAAATTTTTCCCCGTGGACATTCACAATGTCCGACCCCTCCGACCGGAACCTCTCGGTAATGAGCCACCCCTCTATCTGCTCCGGAAACACAACGCCCGTAGGGTGATATTGAACGGTATGCAGGAAAGACAGAGGCACACCTGCCCTGTAGCCTAAAACAATACCATCGGCGGTGGCGCCGTAATGATTGGTGGTCATGAAACCCTGGACGTGTAGCCTGCCGGCACCACCTGTGGCCAAAATCACCGCCTTAGCTCTGGCAACAAGATACTCCTCTGTTTCCATGTTATAGAGCACTGCTCCAGCACACTGCCCATGCTCATTGAGGATAAGCTCCACTGCCGGGGAGAATTCTAGAACTTTGATATTCTGCCTGTTACGCGCTTCATCGCGTACAGTGCGCATGATTTCTAGTCCACTCAGGTCGGCGCAGTAGTGCATCCTTTTCCGGCAAGTTCCTCCACCATGCATAGCATCCAGCCTGCCATCAGGAAACTTGGAGAACATAACTCCCAGGCTTTCCAGCCACTGGAGGGCGTCAGGAGCTTGCTTCACAAAAGCAGCCACAATGTCAGGGTCATTTTTGAAATGTCCTCCCCCCATCACATCCAGGTAGTGATAATAAGGAGAGTCTTTTTCTCCTTTTGTGGCAGCCTGAATCCCACCTTCAGCCATCATAGTATTAGCATCGCCATGCCGAAGCTTGGTAGCCACAAGGACCCGGGCGCCATTTTCCTCGGCAATAAGGGCAGCGATGGTGGCAGCCCCGCCACCACCGATAACCAGGACATCGGTCTCATAATCAAACCTCGATAGATCTACTTTGTCAGGGTCAACCCGGCTTTTGGCTTCCAGCAGGTCGACAAACTCGTGAGCTATTCTGTAACCCTTATTTGGGCCAATTTTTATCTCCCTCCTCCCTTCTTCTTTATAATCGGGGTGATACTTCAACATGTCCTGTCTTTCCTGCAAGGACATGAAGGGAAACTCTTCCCCTTTTTTCCTTTTCTCGACACGGGCAGGTCTGGTCTGCTCTACCTTCTTGATATAGGGCTCGAAGAAATCGGGATATCCTAAGTAACTCATCTTGCCTCCTACAGGTATCTTGTATCCTTCGGTTTCCAATCCTCCCCGGTCACCATCGGCTCCACCTCCCGTTCCTGATACAGCTTCTTCAGCTCATCCTCCTTGGCCTGCTTCAACTCGTCCAGAAACCGGTCATACCTTCCTTCGTTGACTGCTTTTACCATTTCGGCTAAATGTTCGGCCCGGGGGACGATTCTGGCTCCATAAATTCTGCGCGCCAGCTGGAACATATGATACTGGGCCAGCTCCCCAAAGCAGCGGCTGGTGCACAAGCCGCACTGAATGCAATCGAAGCTGAGTTGAGCAGCCCCGGCAATATTTCCCTGCTTCAAAGCCGAGATAGCGTCCATTACCTCTATTCCCTGAGGGCAAGCCTTCGTGCAGGAATTGCAGGCTACGCAGCGAAACATCTCGGGATATAGCTTAAAGACCTCTTCAGGGGCAGCGGTCAGTCCGGCAAAGTCATACAGGGCCCGATTGGCAGGGAAAAAGGGAATCTGGGCTATGTACATATCCGGCTCGACTGTCTTCTGGCAGGCGAGCGCCACCTGTAATTTATAGTCGCCGGGCTTGCGATAGACCGTACCGCAAGCGCCGCAGGTGCCCCCCCGACATCCACAACCCCGAATGAGTATGTAGCCGGCATATTCCATGGCTTTCATAATGGTAAGCCCTTCGGGGACTTCATAGCGCTTGCCCATGATATATATGGGGATCAGCTTGGCCGCTATTTGTCTTTTCTCCTTGACCGCTGTTTTCGCTGGATTTTTATTTTTCTTTTTGGTGCTCATTGTTAACCCCCAATCGGTTGAACGCTTCTACTTTGAGAAAGCAGATTCTTCTCCTTCAGAAGCGATTCCGGGCTGCCGTGATTCAGCTCGAAGTGACATACCTGAGGACCGAGCCCCAGGGCAAGAGCCAGAAGCTGTGTGAAATACAATAGCGGCATTTCCCTGAATCCGCTCTGTTTCTTAGCCAACTCTTTCTGCCCCTGGCCCAAATTATAATCACATAAAGGGCAGGTGAGGACCATGGCTTCTGCCCCATGACTCAATGCCGAGTTTAAGATAGGCCGCGCATATTCAGCAATATCATCTGGACTGCTTATTACTTGATAAGACCCACAGCATCTCGTGGATTCAGGAAAATCAACGGGACTGGCCCCCAGAGCTTTAAGGAACTCCCGCAAGATGGTAGGGTCCTCTACATCGTCTATAGCTACCTCCCGGGGGCGAAGCAGGGTGCACCCATAATATGGAGCTGCTTTCAATTCCCTGAGAGGGAGCTTTACCTTTTGCGAAAGAGCCTCCCATCCTATGTCGTCTCTCAATACCTCTAAAAGATGGACCACCTTTACTTCCCCGCTATAATCTATCCCTTCATCTATGAAGTCATTAAGGGTATCCCTCTTTTCCACATCTTCCTTCATCAAAAGATTGGCTCTCTTTAAAGTATTGAGACAAAACGCGCATAAAGTAACTAACTCAGTCTTTCCCTGTTTTTTAACGCGGATCAGGTTACGGACAGGCGCTACCCGATGGATTAAGTCGTCGTCAGCCAGAGAATAAACTGCGCCGCAGCAGTTCCACCTGGGGACCTCATCCAGCTTGAACCCCAGGGCTTCCATGGAGGCCACAGCCGGCTCCTCCAGATTCCTGGCTTTGGTTTTCAAGGTGCAGCCGGGATAATAAGCCAAGCTCATCTTCTATCTCTCTAGCCGGTAAACTTCCTCAAGCCGCTGACCATGGCTATTTGAGGAAGTTCGCAGCGTTTTTCCGGTGAAATATCCTCGGGGCGTATGTGGTCAATATTTTTCCTCAGGGTGAGCAGCCTTATGGCCTCCATCACCTTGGAGAGGTCAAATCCTCTGGGACAATTGACAGTGCAGGCAAGACAGGAGGCACAGGTCCAGACAGTCTTGGAACCGGTAATTTCCTCGTCCAACCCTAATCGTGCCAGCTCGATAATCCGGCGAGGGGAAATGTCCATATTGGCAGCGGCGGGACAGTTTCCCGAACACATTCCACACTGGTAACATAACTGAAGGTTCTGTCCGCTGAGCTCCTTGACTTTCTTTACAAACTCGCGGCGTGACCTTTTGGGTGAAATGGTTACATACATTCTCTTATCACTCTTTCAATTGCCTCACAAAATTGCTTCTTCATGGCGAGAACACCAGCACTGCATGTTGACGGCAACAGGCATGCTGGCAATGTGGCAAGGGAACGTTTCCACGTGAACTGCCAAGGCGGTAACTGTGCCGCCATAGCCCATGGCACCGATGCCTAGATTATTAACTTTCTCCAGAATTTCCTTCTCCAAATTGGCAACTTCGGGGTCAGGACTGGGTTCGCCGACTTTGCGTAACAGCGCCTTCTTGGCTATAAACATGGTCTTGTCCGTCGTCCCACCTATACCGACACCAATGATGACCGGCGGACAGGGATTGCTGCCGACCTCGCTAACGAGGTTGACGACAAAATCTATCACCCCCTGACGTCCCTGAGACGGAGATAGAGCAGTCAGACGAGAACAATTTTCCGAGCCACCTCCCTTGGGCAGGACGCTGATTTTCAGCTTATCTCCAGGAACTATATCGGTATGAATCATAGCCGGTGTGTTATCTTTGGTGTTTACCCTGGCAAAACAAGGCTGGTTGACTATAGATTTACGCAAATAACCCTTATCATACCCCTGGCGCACTCCTTCGTTGACTACCGTATAAAGATCTCCATTGGTTATGTGTGCCTCCTGGCCCAGCTCCAGCATGACCACAGCAGCACCGGTGTCCTGACAGAGAGGAATTTGTTCCTTGCCGGCTATGTTGGCGTTCTCCAGAATTCTATCCAGTACATCACGGCAAACAGGAGACTTCTCTTTTTCTTTGGCCTGTTTCAATGCGGTTATGACATCCGGTGGCAAATAATGGCAGGAATGCTCAAATAAACGGGCTACGGTGTTCGTTATATCACTGGCTTTGATTTCCCTCATCTCTTTTGCTCCCAGTGTCATTGCGAGGAGCGAGATTCTTCACTCACGCTTCGGAACAGGCTCCGCAATCCCGGAGATTACCACGCTCCCGCCTGCCTGCTCGCCGTAGGACTTCGGCAGGCGAGCCAAGCCCTGGCGGGCAGGTCGCTCGCAATGACAATGCCTTTCCAGCCCTGTTGCTTCTGGCATAGTGAAGCTAGCATCCTTCAGGAACAGGACTTTTGCCTCTTCTCCCTTCTTCTTAATTGGCTTTTTCAGGGTCTCGTGAATCTCGCGAAAAGGAGAGAACGTTCTGAAGCATGTATATTTACTTTAACATTTTCGACGAAAAATTTGAAGCTTCTCACGCCTATCTTTCCGAAGAGTGATTCTAACTTCCCTTCAGTTTGCCAGCTTTAACTTGAGTAATAAGTTCGTCCTCCTTTTTCACTTCCTCGAGGGTCTTAGGAGCATATGGCGGCTTCCAATCGTCCGGGATAGTCTTATCCACACCATATTTATATTTTAAGAAGCGTGCACCGGTAGCAGGGTATAGAGCATAAATAAGGATGTCTTGAATATTCCTGGCAAATTCCTTCGCTTCTTCCCTAGCTTTTTCTAATTCTGGAGCGAGCAGGTCTGCCGGACGACAGGTGATAGGCTCCTTGTCTTTGAGAATAGCCTTCTGGATGTCGGGATCGATTTGAGCTGGTGGCCTGCCATAACCCCCGGATATATATTCCCTTGCCTCCTTGGAGACAAGCTTATAGCGCCCGATCAGAACATTCTGTACTGCCTGGGCGCCAACGATCTGGCTCGTAGGTGTAACTAAAGGTGGATAACCAAGTTCCGCCCTGACTCTAGCTGTCTCCTGTCGCACCTCAGCCAGCTTGTCCAGAGCATCCATTTGTTTGAGCTGCGCCACCAGGTTCGTGGTCATGCCACCGGGAATTTGATGCACCAGGGCTCCTGTGTCTATGACCGACATTGCCGATGTATCCAGAAAATCTCTGTATTTAGGCGCGACCTGCTCCAGCATCTGCCCACATTTGAATAGTTGTTCAACGTCGAGCCCGGTGTCTCTATTTGTGCCATACAGAGCAACCACCAGGGGCTCGATAGCTGGATGTGAGGAGCGTAAAGCAAAGGGGGACAGAGCGGTATCAATGATGTCAACCCCGGCCTCAATGGCTTTCAGCAGAGACATGGACCCCTGCCCGCTGGTGTAATGAGTATGGAGGTCAACAGGCACTCCCAAGTTCTCCTTAAGGGCTTTGATTAGCTCATAGGCATCATTAGGGGAGATAAGTCCGGCCTGGTCTTTGATACATATGGAATCGGCACCCATGTCCTGGAGAATGAGAGCTTTTTTGACAAAGTATTCCAGATTATAGATAGGCCCGCCCATCCTGGGCTGGGTGAGCGAATAACATATAGCTCCCTGATAATGTTTGCCACATTTTTTAATTGCCCGGGCGGCACGTTCGTGATTTCGCTCGTCATTCACAGCATCGAAAACACGGAAAATATCAATGCCTACTTCGGCAGCCTGCTCTACAAAGGCGTCAACCAAATCGTCAGGATAGTTCCGATAACCCACTAAATTCTGTCCTCGTAACAGCATCTGAAGTTGAGTATCGGGCATGAGTTTCTTCAACTTGCGAGGCCTGTCCCAGGGGTCTTCACCCAAAAAGCGATGGGCTACGTCAAATGTTGCCCCACCCCAGACCTCCATAGAGTAGA
>JBGPRV010000009.1:0-21898 GCA_041489785.1 Dehalococcoidia bacterium
GCTACCTGAGGAAATTACTGATGCTATTGTGATATTTGCCATCGTGATAGCCTGCGTTGCCCTTGGTGTGGTTGAGGAATACCGCTCAGAGAAAGCAATGGAAGCTCTCAAAAAGATGGCGGCTCTCACTGCCACTGTAATTAGGAAAGGCGCAGACGTAGAAATACCAGCCAGGGATGTAGTGCCAGGCGATATAGTTGTGTTGAGCACCGGAGACAAGATTCCGGCTGATTTGCGTCTGATTGAAGCTTTTAACCTGAGGACCGATGAGGCTTCTCTTACTGGTGAGTCAACGCCGGTGGAGAAGGTTACCCAGGTGATTGAGGGCACTGATATAGCTATTGGCGATAGGAAGAATATGGTTTATAGCGGCACCGCTGTGACTTATGGGCGGGGTAAAGGCATCGCCATCGCGACCGGAATGCAAACAGAATTTGGCAAGATTGCGGCTATGCTTCAGGAGGTAGAGGAAGAGAAAACGCCTCTGGAAAAGAACCTGGACAAGGTGGGCAAGTGGCTTGGCTATGCTTGTCTGGGTGTGGTTGCCATCGTCGTTGGTCTTGTGTTGGTGCGAACCCTGATAAGCTCTGGGTCTATCACGGGAGGCGTAATTTTACAGATGTTTATCTGGGGTGTGAGCCTGGCGGTGGCAGCTGTTCCTGAGGCTCTGGCAGCAGTAGTGGTTATCTCCTTATCTCTGGGTGTACGAAGAATGGTAAAACGCCATGCCTTGATAAGGCGGTTGTCTGCCGTAGAAACACTGGGCTGTACCACCGTTATTTGCTCGGATAAGACTGGCACCCTAACTCAAGACCAGATGACAGTGCGCCAGATTTATACAGGCGGCAGATTGATAAACGTCAGTGGAGTGGGTTACGAGCCCAAGGGCCAATTTCAGCTTAATGGCAAGGCTATGAACGTATCTCAAGATACGGCAATACAGACTCTAATGAGGATAAATACCTTGTGCAATGACACCAGGTTGGTTTCCGTTGATGGAGTCTGGGGTATAAAGGGCGATCCCACCGAGGGAGCCCTAGTAGTTGTCAGCGCCAAAGCCGGGCTATTGCAGGAAGAGGCTAATGACAAATTCCCGCGTATAGATGAAATTCCTTTCTCCTCGGAAAGAAAGAGAATGACCACAATGCATAATACCCCGGAGGGTAGGGTAGCATATTCTAAAGGTGCTCCGGAGATAATCCTGGATTCCTGTTCCCATATTCTGATAGATAGCAAGGAAAGACCGCTAACTGAAAACGATAAGACTGGGGTACTGGATACTGCCAGGCAAATGGCGGGTGAAGCATTGCGTGTGCTCGGTATGGCCTATAGGCGATTCCCTGAAATACCAACTTGTAGAGAGGATTCCGAGACGGGTATGGTGTTTGTCGGTCTGGCCGGTATGATTGACCCGCCTCGCGAAGAGGTAAAAGAAGCTATTAGGTTATGTGATAAGGCGGGAATAAAGTCAGTAATGATTACCGGTGACCATAAACTTACTGCCATGGCAGTAGCCAGAGAATTAGGCATTCTTAAGAAAGGCATTGCTGTAACTGGAGCCGAACTTGATAAGTTAACCGATGAAGAGTTCGAGAATAATGTAGAGGATATTGAGGTCTATGCCCGTGTATCGCCAGCCCATAAGCTGAGGGTAATAGAAGCCTTTGACAAGAAAGGCGAGATTGTAGCCATGACAGGGGATGGGGTAAACGATGCCCCAGCTCTGAAAAAAGCTGACATCGGCGTCGCCATGGGGATTACCGGTACTGATGTAAGCAAGGAAGCGGCGGCAATGGTACTGACTGATGACAACTTCGCCTCTATTGTTGCTGCCGTTGAAGAAGGTAGGGGTATTTTCCAGAACATAAAGAAGTACTTAATTTATTTGCTTTCTTGCAACGTCGGTGAGGTACTTATAATGTTCGTCGCCGGTATCATGGGGATGGCCCTGCCGCTGCTAGCTATCCATTTGCTCTGGGTAAACCTGACCACCGATGGGCTGCCAGCGCTGGCTCTATCTGTTGACCCCAATGACCCGAATATTATGGAACAACCACCTCGTGACCCTAAATCAAGTATCTTTTCCAAGAATATGATGATTACGATTGGGGCTATTGGCGTTGCCATGGCGGCTACCATGCTCCCTATGTTTATATGGAAGCTGACTTCTGAAGGTGGTTCATGGCGAGACCTCAATAACCCGCTTATACCGGAGGCGCAAACCATGGTGCTGTGTACTATGGTCTTATTTGAGCTATTCACAGTGCTCGCCTGTCGTTCTGAAATACATAGTTTCTTCAAATTGGGACTTCTCAGTAATAAGTGGCTGATCTATGCTGGTCTTAGTTCGTTGGCTATGCTAATGTGTGTGCTGTATATACCCGCTTTAAATGGTCCGTTCCATGTAGTGCACATGGGCGCAGAAGATTGGAGGTGGATAGTGCCGATATCTGTCTCAGGTTTCGCAGTCGTTGAAATCGTCAAATTGATCTATCGGCGGATTGGCAAGACAGCCAAGCGCCCCAAAATGCTGAGTACGATTAGGGGGTGATATGTGAAAGATTTAGCTTTTGGTTTAACCATGACCGTAATGGGAATGGGAGTCACACTTATCACACTGTACTTATTGACCCTGCTAATTCGTCTCCTGATCAGGCTATTTCCTAGTAAGGAGGAAGAGGAGGGCAAGGGCTAGATTAAGGATGATGCTCAGTTAATGAAAGGAGGCTTCTGATGGATGTATTTATTTCAGCGCTTTCTAGCTTGGTACAGGGTTTTGCCAACCTTACCTGGCAGAGCGCCATCATGATTCTTCTGGGCTGCGTTCTCCTTTATCTGGGTGTTGCCAGAAAATTTGAACCTCTTCTATTGGTCCCTATTGGCTTTGGCGTAATTCTGGGGAATTTGCCCCTGGCTGGTCTGTCCGCACACGATGAAGGGGGCATAATAAATTTGCTTTATACCTCTGGCATCCTTACCGAGCTATTTCCCTGCCTTCTTTTTCTCGGACTTGGCGCCATGATAGATTTTGGCCCCATGCTGGCTAACCCTCGCGTGCTTATCTTTGGCGCTGCGGGTCAATTTGGCATATTTCTGACCCTTATTCTGGCCCTTGCATTAGGATTCGTCCGCCAGGAGGCTGTTTCCATAGCGATAATAGGAGCCTGTGACGGCCCCACCGCCATATACGTCACCACTAAATATGCACGTGAATTACTGCCGGCGGTATCAATCGCTGCCTATTCCTATATGTCTCTGGTGCCGATTATTCAGCCCCCTATCATGAGAGCCTTAACCACCAAGAAAGAACGCGCCATACTTATGGAGCCTGGTGAGAAAAAGGTTTCCCAGAGGGTTAAAATCCTTTTCCCCCTGGTGACTGGAATAGTCACTATACTTATAGCTCCGATGGGAGCACCATTAATGGGAATGCTTATGCTGGGGAATTTCATGAGGGAGTCAGGTGTTCTCAAAAGGCTGGTAGATGTTTCCGAATCAACTTTGACCAACATAGTAACCCTTTTCTTGGGGCTTTGCATCGGCGCCTCTATGTTGGGCGGCGATTTCCTGCAATGGAAAACAATACTTGTGTTTATTCTCGGATTGATGGCGATTGCGCTTGATACTGTAACAGGGGTTTTGTTGGGGAAGCTCATGCGGGTGATAACAAAGGGAAAAATAAACCCCCTTATCGGTGCTGCCGGCACCTCGGCTTTTCCAATGTCAGCAAGGGTAGTGCAAAAAGAAGGGCAGAAGGCAAATCCGCGAAGTTTTTTGTTGTTCCATGCTATAGGTGCTAATACCGGTGGTCAGATAGGTTCGGTTATGGCAGCCGCAGTCATGCTGGCAGTTATGTCAGGTATGGGCATCGCTCCACTCCCATAGCACCTATTCAACCCCTTGGTGCAACAATGGGCGGTCCATAAACTCTATCGGTAGAAGCTAATCACCGACTCTATTAAACACAAACAGGAGATGGGGAAAGAAACTTTAAAGAGGGTTTTTGCCCCTCTCCCAGCTAGACTCCCCCTTCTCTTATCTAAGGAAGGGGGACATATGGAGATAGATTGCTCAACACAATCTCCCTTAGCAATTGGCATTGAATAAAGTGCCGTCCTGTGTTACATTTTAGGTTGTTTTCTTGTACTATTGGCCCCTGTAGCTCAGAGGATAGAGCACTGGCCTCCGGAGCCAGGTGCAAGGGTTCGAGTCCCTTCAGGGGCGCTTTGTAATTGGGCTGTTTAAAAATGTAGTTGCCCAATTTATTTGGCTCCCTCCTTTGTCATTGCGAGGCTGGCGAAGTCAGCCGAAGCAATCTCGTGAGGGGTATGAGATTGCCACTCACCTTTAAGGTGCTCGCAATGACAAAAAGAGAAGGGCCTGATAAATCAGGCAGCTACAAAAATACCCAAAATTGAACGGGAAATCAAAATTAAACAGCCTCTTTGTATGATAAGGAGGTGTTGCGTTATGGCTGAGCTTCTTGAAGTAAGGTGGCATGGCAGAGGAGGGCTGGGAGCGGTGACTTCGGCGGAGCTAGTTGCCCGCGCTGCTATAAGCGAAGGAAAATATGCTCAGTCATTTCCTAGCTTTGGACCCGAAAGGAGGGGAGCACCGGTTCTTGCTTTCCTGAGGATAAGCGATGAATTTATCAGGACCAGGACAGCTATCTACGAGCCTGATGTAGTGGCTGTGCTCGATCCAGGGCTGTTGCACGCAGTTGATGTGACCGCAGGGCTTAAGGAGAATGGTAAAATCATAATTAATTCCAGGAAATCACCTGCTGAACTGAAGTCTGAATTTGGGTATAAGTGGCCTGTAGCTGCAGTTAACGCTACGAGGATCGCCAGAGAAACTATCGGGGTGCCTATCACTAACACCGCTATGATAGGCGCACTGCTAAAAGTTACTGAGGCGGTGAAACTTGATTCTGTAGTTGAGCAGCTACATGAACGGTTTGGGGCGCGGGCTAAGGGGAATATCGAGGCTATGAAAAGAGCTTACATGGAGACTGTAATAAGGGAGTAAGAAATGACGGAGAAAAGGCTAAAAACGGGGTCTGATTTTACCTGGAGAGACATGGAAGTTGGCAATATAGTTAAAGAAGCGGGCAATGCTGCCTTGCGCAGGACAGGTGATTGGAGATCCCAAAGGCCGATAATGGATAAAGAAAAGTGTAACAAATGTGGCTTATGTTGGCTTTGTTGCCCTGATGCAGCCATAAAGCCTCTTGAGGACGGATATTATGAAATTGACCTCTTTTACTGTAAGGGCTGTGGCATTTGCGCCAAAGTGTGTGCCAAAGAGGCTATAACTATGATAGAGGAGGAGGAAAAATGAGCAAAAGAGTAGGGTTAGAGGCCTCATTTGCTGCTGCCGAAGCAGCCAGAATGGCTGACGTTGATGTCATTGCTGCCTATCCCATAACACCCCAGACGCATATACCCGAGAGGCTTGCCGAGATGGTGGCTGATGGTGAACTGAACGCAGCTTATATACCTGTGGAGTCGGAGCACTCGGCCCTGAGCGCTTGCCTTGGAGCTGCTGCGGTAGGAGCAAGGACTTTTACTGCTACTGCAGGTCAAGGCTTGGAACTTATGCATGAAGTTGTTTATATTGCTTCATCTATGAGATATCCCATAGTTATGACAGTCTGCAACAGAGCTCTTTCTGCACCCTTAAGCGTTTGGGGAGACCACTCCGATGCTATGGCTGTCCGAGATACCGGCTGGATCCAGGTATTTTGCCAGAACAATCAGGAGGCATTTGATATGACCCTTTGGGCTTTTCGTGTTGGTGAAGATTCCAGAGTCCTTTTGCCCGTAATGGTTCATTTCGACGGATTTCACCTGTCTCACGTAACAGAGCCAGTTATTTTGCCAGAACAAAAAGAAGTGGATAGATTTCTCCCAAGATTCCAGTACCCTTTTGCCTTAGACCCCGATAAACCAATGACCCACGGAGCTTTCGGTCCCCCCGAAATATATTCAGAAGCAAAGATAGCTCAAGAGGTGGCGTTCAGGAAATCCAAAGGTGTGATAATTCAAGGGTTCAAAGAATTTGGAGACATCTTTGGTCGTTATTATCACCTCGTCGAGTCCTATAGAACGGAAGGAGCTAAAATGTTGCTTCTGACTATGGGAAGTTTTAGTGAGACAGCAAAGATTGCCATAGATACAAAGAAGAACAAAGGAGAATCTATAGGGCTTATCAGCTTGCGTCTTTGGAGGCCTTTCCCATTCGAAGAACTTCGCCGGGCGGTAAAGAATGCCGAAACTCTTATCGTTTTTGACCGATGTATCTCCTTCGGAGGGCCCGGGGGGCCAGTTTCCTCCGAAATTAGGTCAGCCTTATATAATGAGAAGGGGAGGCCAAAAGTTGTGAGTTTTGTAGGTGGTTTGGGTGGAAGGGACATGGCGGTAAAAGATTTTGAGTATGTTATTGACCGGGGTCGGGAAATCGTGGAAAAGGGGTCGAAGGAGTTATTTGAGATAGTGGGTATAAGAGGCGAAGTAACAGGTATAAGGGGGTAAAAAATGGAGGGGAAATTTATAAAGTTTGGCAAAAATCTTGTGACCACAGATGAGTTTGTCGCTGAGGGACATAGTTTTTGTGTTGGCTGTGGCGAAGCTTTGGCATTAAGACTCGCCTGCAAAGCCTTAGGAAAGGATGTAATAATTGCCAATGCTACCGGGTGCATAGAGATTTGCACTTCGCCGCTTCCTGTCACCTCGTGGAGAGTTCCCTGGATACATACATTGTTTGAAAATGCCGCCGCTACAGTTTCGGGCATAGAAGCAGGGTTAAAGATTTTGATGAAGAAAGGCAAGATGCCTGAGAGGGACATTAAATGTGTGGCTGTAGCTGGAGATGGAGGGACAAGCGACATAGGAATTCAAGCCTTGTCTGGAGCGTTCGAAAGAAATCATGACTTCTTATATCTCTGTTTTGATAACGAAGCGTATATGAATACCGGGATCCAGAGGTCAAGTGCCACTCCTTATGGAGCTTCGACTACCACGGCACCTGCGGGCAAGCTTAGCATTGGCCAGACTACCTGGAAAAAGAACATGCCTGAAATTGCTGTCGCCCATAACATACCTTACGTAGCCACAGCCTGTCCCAGCTATCCTTTTGATTTAATGAACAAGGTTAAAAAGGGCAGGAAGGTCAAAGGGCCAGCTTATGTCCATATATTCTCTCCTTGCCCGACAGGCTGGAGGCATGCTACTGATTTAGCTATTGAGCTAGGGCGGCTTGCCGTAGAGACAGGCATTTTCCCTCTCTATGAGGTAGAGAATGGCCGGTATAAATTAAATGTTGACCGTCCTAAGCTTAGACCGGTTGAGGAATACTTAAAGCTACAAGGCCGGTTCCGTCATTTGCTGGATGGGGAGATTACAAAGATTCAAGAGCACGTAAATGAAGAATATGCCAAACTCAAGGCAAAGGTAGCCTGTTTTGCAGCTTGATTGCTTCAATTCTCCTTACCCACTATAATACTTAGCTATACGGGGTGTGGCGCAGCGGCTAGCGCGCATGGTTTGGGACCATGAGGTCGGTGGTTCAAATCCACTCACCCCGACCATAATAACCCCCTTTCCATTTTGTAGAAGCCCAAGAAGATTTTGACAGTTTCCTAGCTAAAAAAGAGTGTTTTCCACTACATGAGGCGTCTTCGGGATATAGGGCTGGATTCAGGGGCTCATTTGGCAGACAAAAGCTCCTTCAAAATCTGCGAGATATCTTTGACAGTCAGCTTATCATCCAGGTCTTCTGCCTTCACGGCATCGGTGAGCATCGTCAGGCAACTGGGGCAGGCAACTGCTAAAGTATCGGCTCCGGTTTCGTAAGCTTCTCTGGCTCTGATCCGTGCCGGGCTATCCGCGCTGCCGGCTAAAAGGTCGGTAACGAAATTGCCACTGCCACCGCCACAGCAGAAGGCATCTCTCCTGTTCCGCTCCATCTCCACCAGCTTAATGCCGGGAATACTTTGCAATATCTGCCTCGGCTCGTCATAGATATTATTATAACGTCCGAGGAAACAGGGGTCATGATAAGTGACTTTTGCTTTAGCTCGTGAAGGTTTTATCTTATTCTTCTTAATCAAATCGTTAAGGATTTGAGTGTAGTGATACACCTCGAAGTTGCCACCTGATGCCGGGTAAATGTTCTTCATAGTGTTGTAGCCATGCGGGCACAGCGTAATCACCTTACTAACGCCAAGCTCTTTGAATTTCTGGCTGTTTTTCTCCACCAGATTCTGAAACAGTCCCGTTTCACCCAGCATATATATCTCGTTGCCGCAGCACTCTTCTTCTGCACCAAGTATCCCGAAGGACACCGCCGAGGCGTTTAAGATATCTACCAGACTCCTGGCCATTTTCTGTCCGTTTTCGTCGTACGAGCCCAGGCAGCCGACATACAGGAGGTATTCATCTCCTGGCGCATACTTTTTGGTGCCGTTTGCCCAGGCAGCCCTGTCGCTCCTGAGTTGCTTAAAAGGATTTCCATAGCCATAAACAGCTTCAAAAAAGCGTGCCACACGGGGCGGTATTTTCCCTTTCTCAACCATATCGCTCCTGGCTCCAACAATCCAGTCAACAATATCAGGAGCGAACTTCATTGGACATTGCTCAACGCAGTTCTTGCAGGTTGTGCAGGTGTAAAGGATTTCAGCGAGGTGCTCCGACCATTCTATTTCACCCTTCAACCAGGCATAAATAAGCCAAAGTCGCCCACCAGTGGAATAGCTATCAAACCTGAACCTTCTGTAGGAGGGACAATTGAAGCTTGAATAATCGGTGGGAAACTTACAGTACCCACACCTGAAGCATCTATGGATCTGGCTAACATATTTCTGCATTATTTGACCTCCCAATTTCCGGGGTTCATGATTCCATTGGGATCCAGGAGCTGTTTTATCTTCTTCATAAGGACAAGCGTATTCGGGTCCATCTTGTCCATCAGCAGCTTCTGTTCGTAAATGTCTGCCTTCCAGAGCACGCCTCCTTCTTCCAGGGCGAATTTGCTGCATTCATCCAAAGCCTTTTTGGCTCTTGCCATCTCATCAGTATTAGCTCTATTAAAGGAAAAAGAGAAGGAGAACATCATGCAATGCCCGGCGCC
This sequence comes from Dehalococcoidia bacterium, assembly GCA_041489785.1. GTDB lineage: Bacteria > Chloroflexota > Dehalococcoidia > GIF9 > AB-539-J10 > RBG-13-51-36. The sequence goes on from JBGPRV010000009.1 coordinate 9,130, forward strand.
GATAAGCCGCGTCGTGGATGCATAGAAGACATTGTATTTAGTGGCTACCTCCTCCAGTTTCCTAACGAAAGCTGGGAATTTCTCGATGGGGGTGATGGGCCCGGCATATTGAAATCCGCCCCCTTTGGAGACATCAGCAAATCTGGACGTATCTTTTGAGGGCATTGACATCAGTGGTGCTTTCATGTCTGGCGAAACGCTCAAAAAGCCCAAATCTCGGCTTTCAAAATACTCCCAGAGGGCATTCCACACCATCTTGCGCTTAAACTCAAGTTCTTCATCCGAATCACCGGTTATGTAAGCCATTATCCAGAAAGTTCCTCTGAATCTCAAAGGCAATGGCGCAGCCGAGACCACCACATCTTCTATCATCTCAGTGTGGCTGAGTTTGAGCAACATATCTGGAACTAGATCAGCCTTATCTGTCAAGAAGACCATGACATCTCTCATCTTTTTACATGGGTAAAGCTTCAGCCCCAGCCGGGTGATTATGCCAGTGGTGCCAAACCAGCCCAGAAAGAGTCCGGATAAATCCGGCAGTGGAGGCCCCTTTGAGAACCAGTATGAAGACACTGAGCACGAACCGATGTGGCAGAGTTCTCCCGTGGGCAGGACAACTTCCAGGCTGGAGACCATGTCGGAGTTGAAACCGTGCTGCTGCGACAGGCGCCCCTGGCCGTGTATTACCGCGTTAGCAACTATCGTTGCTACCGGCGGAGAGTCAGGTATGCTGTGCCGTAAGTGAGGGTGGTGTTTTTGCAGATAACTTTTCAATACACCCTGGGTAACACCGGCTTCAACGACGACGTATCTGGCTTTCTCATTTACCTCAAAAATTCTGTCCATCCGATTCATATCCAGAACAATGCCGCCTCGTTGAGGGATAACCAGACCGGTCAATGCCAAACCTGCCCCCTTGGGAACTATTGGCACCTTCTCCCTGTTTGCCAGCTTTACTATCTCCTGCACCTCTTCAGTTGTTTTGGGCATTACCACAAAGTCTGGTTCATGCGGGGGCATAAGTCCGCCGTCTCTGGCATAGAAATAACGCTCTTCTTTCTGGTCGGAGACGAAATCCTTACCGACTATTTTAACCAACGAATCGTATAAAGCACTGGTGGTCGTCATAATTTACACCTCCGCTACTAATTCAGGCAGCCTCAGGGCTTGTTCTTCGCCTATAGCGAGTTTGCACAGGTCAATCATGTGTATCGGCTTTATGCCTTGCTTAACAACTTTATGCGCTAGCGAGTCCCAGCAAGCCGGGCAATTGAAAACGCAGTATTCGGCTCCGAACTTCACCATATCATCTATATTCCGCTTCTGAACATCATCGGCCAGCGCTGGCCCCTTCGCCATCCTGAAAACCTCGGCGCAGCACAGAGCATTTTCTCTGTCATACTTCCGCTTAACTCGCTCTACCCCAAGCAGCCCGAATATGTCGTCCACATAGTGGTCTGTCTCCGGGCAAAGCCGGGCTGAGCAGTTTCTCTGGTAGGCAGCTTTAATATTGAGCGGTTTTATCAGGTCTTTGAGCTCCTTCAGCCTGCCATACAGGTATTCGTAGTAATGAATGGGTTTGAAAGGCGTATCTATACCGTAAGCAGATGTCAGCGATGTGAAGGTGCCATAACATTCGTCATGGAGACATACAAGCTCTTTGATTCCCTGGTTTTTAATATTCTCAACTATCTTGGGTAGTCTGTCCTTTATTACTGATGCTTTTGCGTAATGCAGGTAAACAGCATTGCAGAAAAACTCCTGACCGAAGATTACAGACCAGGCAATGCCGTCGAAGAGCTTCCCTTTGACCAGTGTGTTAAATTGGGGCAGAAAGCAGTACGATAATGCCCTTTCCTCAACCTTGCCCACCATGAATCTGCCTACTGGCTGGCACTGGTTAATCCACATTGTGATGATTGGCCGCGGCGCCGGTAATATCCCTTTCTCTTCCTGCTGCTCAACAATCAAGTAAAATGGATGGTTACCAAGCGGGCAATATTCTTCGCAGGCATAACATGTGGTGCAGGACTTGAGGATGGAAGAATCTTCACCGTTGATTACCTTCTGCCACTCCTTCTTTGCCTTGTCTTTGTCCTTAAAATCCATATACTGACACTTAACGAGGCAACTGATGGCTTTGCACTTGGCACATTTTGTCTTGTCAAATTTTAATTCGGGCAATGACGTGTCCCTCCCTTCGATTCTTTGTCACGCTACTCAAAATTAACCGAGCTTGCGTAATTCGGCTCTTAGTACCTTGCCTAAGAGGTTTTTGGGCAAGAATTTCGTAAATTGCACCTTTTTTGGTAACTTAAAGGTAGGCAAGCGGTCTTTGCAGAAGGCAATTAGTTCCTCTTCGTTTACACGCTTATCCGGCTTTATGACGACGAAAGCCTTTATTTCTTCCCCGTACACAGCGTCAGGGATGCCCACCACTCCTGCTTCTGCGACTGCTGGATGTTGTAAAAGAACCTCCTCAACCTCAACGGGTGATACGTTTTCTCCGCCTCTGATAATGATATCCTTCTTGCGGGCGGTGATGTAGAAATAGCCATCCTCGTCCACATAACCTATATCGCCGGTATAAAGCCAGCCGTCTTTGATAGTTTTGGCTGTTTCTTCAGGCAGGTTCCAGTAGCCTTTCATCAATGTAGGCCCCTTGACTACTATCTCGCCTTGCTGACCCGGTGCAAGCTCTTGACCTTTCTCATCGAAAACTTTTATGGTGTTGCATTTCAGCAGGCACTTACCAATGGAGCCATACTTGGGTGGAAGGTCACCTGGTTGCCCTGTAGTAGTGGATCCTGATTCGGTTAGGCCCCACCCCTCTCGAATATCCACTCCCACCTTTTCCTTCCACCTTAAGGCTACTTCCACGGGCAGGGGTGCTGCCCCACATTGGCAGTCATCAAGCGAACTCAAATCGTATTTATCCAGCTCGGGGAATTCTAGCATCTGGATGTACATGGTAGGGACTGCTGCCATTTGAGTAACCCGGAATGTCTGAATGGCTTTCAGTGCCTCTTCGACATTCCACCACCGTAGCAAAATTGTTTTTCCGCCTACGAAGTTACTAGTGTTACCGAAGGCAATGCCAAAGGAGTGTGATAGAGGGAGCACTCCTAGGCTGACCATTGTTCGATTTACACCGGAAACTCGTTGAGTGACCTCAGTGAATTGGAGTGTTTTGGGATTAAGCGCGCGGCTGTTTAATTGCAAAGTCACGGAGCGATGGACCAGAATGTATTCGTAGAAGAATAGGGCATTGATATAAAGCGAGTAATGCGTATGCACTACACCCTTGGGCGGTCCCGTGGTGCCGGCAGTGTATATTAGAGCGGCAACATCGTCATTATCAGTCTGTTCAATCGTAAGTTCGTCGGAACTAGTTGACATAATATTAAGGTATGGGATGGTTCCAGGGACGTCATCGCGGTCTGTGATGATTACATGTTGCAAGTTTGGAGTTTGCTTTTGCGCCTCCAGTACCCGGCCCACAAAATCCGAGCTAGTGAGGATAGCTTTGGCTCCGCAGTCACGATATATATAGGCGGCCTGGTCGGGCCGCAGCAGGGGATTCAAGGGGACGACAACAGCGCCTATCTTGTATATGGCGGGAAAAGCAAAAAGCACCTCCGGACTGCTAGGCATTTGTACCGCCACGCGGTCTCCTTTGTTTATACCAAGTCCTTTGAGCGCATTCCCTAATAGGTTGGCATTGCGATTTATCTCAACATTTGTATACCATCTCCCTTCGAAATAAAGGGCTTCATATTCGCCGAACCTTTTGATGTTATCCTCTATGCCACTGCCAATGTTCATAATGCATCCCTCTCAATTCAGTATTTCACTATTATTTGGTGGCGAGTGAGCTTTAGCCCAAATTGCTCTTGAGTTGATGGTACAACTCTGTCAATGAATCGTCAAGTTCCAAAAGGGACTTTGTTTTCCCAGTATTTGTGAGGACCATATTCAAGCGATGAAATTTGCTGAATGGGGAGGCCGCTATTTATGAAAAAATTCTTATTATCGGTTCATTTTCAAGAGTGTCAGGGTTTGACATCATATAGCTTTTATGCCATAGTCTCTTGTTCCAAAAAGCTTACGTCAGGAGGTCAATAAATGGTCGGCATAAAGTCTTACGGAGCTTATATCCCACGGTATCGAATGGATCACGGCACAATATTCATGTCTGTTGGATTCCTGGGGACGTTCCCACCGCCCGGTGAAAATGCAGTCGCTAATCATGATGAAGATGCGCTCAGCATGGCAGTAGCCGCAGGAATCGATTGTTTAGGTGATATGAAACGGGCGATAGTTGATGGTCTGTATCTTGCCACCACCAGTCAGCCTTATATGGTGAGGCAAAATTCAGCTCTGGTAGCTACTGCCCTTGATTTGCAGTCAAATATGAGGACTGCTGATTTCATAGGCTCTGCGAAGTCAGGGACTAGTGCACTGCTTTCCGCATTTGATACTGTAAAGGGAGAGATGTCAAGTAATATTCTCGTCTGTGCTTCTGATTGTCGTTTGAGTAAACCAGGCAGTCCTCAAGAGTCTCTCTATGGTGATGGCGCTGCGTCACTTCTTGTTGGCAGTGGTGATGTGATTGCTACTTTTGAAGGTGCGTATTCTGTTTCCTACGATTTCCCGGACCGATGGAGGGCAAGTGGGGAAAAATTTGAGCATGCCTGGGAAGATAGATTCATTCGCGATTCTGGCTATAGTCAATTTGTTATGGAAGTAATTTCTGGACTATTGAAGAAGTATAAGCTGAACATCAAAGACTTTGCCAAGATAGTTTATCCAGGTCTGTATGCACGAGAGCACGGAGCTATAGCCAAGCGATTAGGTGCCGATCCCGGTCAGCTTCAGGATACATTGCTTAGCACAGTCGGTGATACTGGGTCAGCTTCACCTCTAATGATGTTGGTAGCGGCATTGGAAGATGCCAGGCCAGGCGACAAAATATTGATCGCCAGCTTTGGGAACGGTGGCGACGCACTGTTTTTCCAGGTTACTGAAAAAATAGGGAATATAACGGGCAGGAGAGCGGTGAAGAAACACCTGAGCTCGAAAAAAGAGCTTACCAGCTATGAAAAATACCTTGCCTTCAGAAATTTAGCACCGATGGACTTGGGTATGCGTGGCGAGATAAGCATTCGCACACCGATGTCGGCGTTGTTCAGGGAGAGGAAAGTAATTTTGTCTCTTTGTGGCTCGAAGTGCAAAAAATGCGGTACGCCACAATACCCCTATCAGAGAGTATGTGTAAATCCTGACTGCGGAGCCATTGACCAGATGGAAGATTATCGCTTTTCGGATAAGAAAGGCGTCGTCTTTACTTATACCGGTGATAATCTAGCTGCCAGTATCGACCCACCTTCAATATATGGCCTGGTGGATTTTGATGGTGGTGGTAGGTTCTGGTTTGATTTCGCTGATTGTGACCTGGATTCCGTTAAAGTAGGCATGCCGGTAGAGATGACCTTCCGCAGACGATATGTTGATGAGTCAAGTGGTGTTCACGGTTATTCGTGGAAGGCAGCGCCTATACGTGCCTGACTACGGTAAACGATAATAAACTTTACGGAGGGAGCAAAAATGGCAGAAGGTATTAAAAACAAAGTTGCTATTATAGGGATGGGTTGCACTAAGTTTGGAGAGCTATGGGATAAGAGTGCAGAAGACCTTATGGTAGATGCTTATAAAGAATGTATCGAGGACGCGGGTATAGAAAAAAAAGACATCAATGCAGCCTGGTTTGGCGTGCATTTTGAGGAACAGAGTGTAGGAAAAGGGGCTACATCTTTGGCTTTAACATTGAAGTTGCCCTTTATTCCGGTCACCAGGGTGGAAAATTTTTGTGCCACTGCCACAGAAGCTTTCAGGGGGGCCTGTTACGGTGTAGCTTCAGGAGCTTATGATATCGCCTTGGCTCTGGGTGTAGAAAAGCTCAAAGATACGGGATATGGTGGGCTTCCAGGCGGCCCTGGTCTTATGGGGACAAAAAATGCAATGATTATGCCCAAATTGACCGCTCCTGGAGCTTTTGCCATGATGGCGACCAGATACTTTGCTGTATATGGTCTCAAGCCGGAGGAAGGCAAGAGAATGCTGGCTAAAGTGTCAGTCAAAAGCCATTATAACGGAGCCCGGAACCCGAAGGCACATTTACGCCGCGAAGTGACTGAGGAACAGATAATAAATGCGCCTATCATCGCCTGGCCATTGGGGCTTTTTGATTGCTGCGGAGTCAGTGATGGTTCAGCGGCTGCAATCGTAACCAGAGCTGACATGGCCAAGAAGTTTCGGCCAGACCCCATACATGTTAAGGCATTACAGGTCGCTTTGAGTTCAGGCGAGGAACTAATGTATACCAAATGGGATGGAGCTCATGTTGAGACCACTTACCGTGCTGGCAAGCTAGCTTACAAAGAGGCGGGGGTAAAGAATCCGCGTGAAGAGATAAGTATGGCTGAGGTACACGATTGCTTCTCCATAACTGAGGCAGTGACCATGGAAGATTTGCAATTCAGCCCGAGGGGAAAAGTCAAGGAAGACATCGAGGCTGGCCGTTTCAATCATGATGGACCGCAGCCTATTCAGCCCGATGGTGGATTGAAGTGCTTCGGGCATCCTATTGGGGCATCTGGTCTCAGGATGATATACGAGATGTACAAACAATTGCAGGGCAAAGTCCAGCTGCCAGAACGGCAGATCAAGAATCCCAAACTAGGGCTAACCCATAATTTAGGCGGTTTTCCACCCATGAACATCGTTAGTATTGCTATTATAGGATTGTGAGAGAAACTAAATCTGGGAGGATAGCTATGGCTAATGGTAGTCTGATTACCAATGAACTGCGGAAATTGATAGGTATGACTTTAGAGACTATTGTTTTCAAGGTCGAGGAAGGAGCAATCCAGAGGTATGCACAGGCCATAGGTGACCCTAACCCCCTGTACAATGACCCGGATTTTGCCAGTAAAACCAAGTATGGACGGTTATTGACTCCTCCCGGTTTCACTGGTTGGCCAGTCAAGGCTGGACGCCTTTCGGACAGACTGCTTGAGTCTCTGCTGAAAGCTGGAGCGCCTTCAAGGCTTCTCGATGGGGGTGTTGAATTTGAATTTATTGAACCTGTTGGCGCTGGCGATGTATTAACTGCCACCACTAAAATTGCCAACATGACCGAGCGCGAAACCAGACTGGGCAAGACCATGTTTACCACACTGGAGACTACTTTTGTGAACCAAAAGGGCAATGTGGCACTCAAAGGTCGGTCGGCATTTATCCTGTTTTAGCCTGTTTTGACTACATTATTCTTTTGGAGGAGAGATGTCTAAACAAGTTTGTTATGATGACGTTGAAGTAGGCACCGAGATAACACCATTGGCTAAGGTTGCTACAACTCGCATGTTAGTCCAATGGGCGGGGGCATCGGGGGATTTTAACCCTTTGCATTATGATGATGATTTCGCTAAAGCTATGGGCGTAGGTGCTCCCATTGTACATGGTGCGCTTAAGCGTGCCTGGTTAGGACAATTGATGACTGATTGGATTGGAGAGCAAGGGGAACTCAAGAAATTGTCCTGCCAATACCGCGGTATGGATTATCCCCGGAAAATGAAGACGAGAGAAGAGCCTCATGATGGCGAAACTTGGTGGTGTAAAGGCAAAGTGACCAAGAAATATGAAGAGGGCGATGAGCACCTTGTTGAGTGCGAGATTTGGGTGGAGAATGGAAAAGGAGAAAAGACAACGCCTGGCTCAGCCCTGGTTGCCTTACCTACACGAAAAAGGAAATAAGCGAGAGTATTGGTTTTGATAGCTATTTAGAGGCAGTTTACTGGAAATACTGAATCGAGCCTGTGTTTTCAAGAGAACAAAGTTCAAGGAGGTAAAAATGGGAAAACTAGATGGGAAAGTAGCGGTTATCACGGGGGCGGCGCGGGGCATAGGCAGAGCTGATGCCCTGTTGTTTGCCAAAGAAGGTGCTGCTGTTTTTGTGAGTGATATTGATGAGGCGCCGCTTACGGAGGTAGTCAAGGACATAAAGGCTGCTGGAGGAAAAGCTGATGGTTGTGCTGGTGATGTGACGAAGCTCGAAGATTGTCAGAGAGTTATGGACAAAGCAGTGGAGAAATTCGGCAAAATAGATATTTTGGTCAATAATGCCGGGCTTACCAGAGATGCTTTAATACATAAAATGACGGATGCCCAGTGGGACATATGTGTTGATATTAGTCTCAAGGGGACCTTTAACTGTATCAGAGCAGCTTCAAAATATATGATGAAGGCAGGACACAATGGCAAAATAATTAATGTGGCCTCTGTAGCTGGACTGATGGGAAACATCGGCCAGATTAACTACTCTGCTGCTAAGTCAGGTCTTATCGGGCTGACCAAAACTGTAGCCAGGGAATGGGGACGATATGGTATTACCTGCAATGTCATTGCCTATGGCTTTGTAGATACACGGTTGACCAGAGAAAAAGAGACGCAGCAGGAAGAGGTAGGTGGAGAAGCAGTGGGTATACCAAAGAAAGTAAGGGATGTGATTCTCTTTCAAGTTAAACCGATGACGCCTGAAGATGCTGCTAAGCCCGTTCTATTCCTGGTTTCAGATGATGCTGCTTTTATTACGGGACAGGTGCTGAACGTTTCTTCCGGAATGTATATGTAGGTCTAAGTGTTTAACTCCATTATAGCCAGAGATCTATTGGATACAAGCTGTCTGCCATTTGGAGATTTGGAAAGAACATATAAGGAGGTTGACAATGGCGAAGAGACTCGAAGGTAAAGTAGCTATAGTTACTGGTGCCGGACGAGGCATTGGCCGAGGAGAAGCCCTGGCTTTAGCATCGGAAGGGGCTAAAGTAGTGGTAAACGATCTGGGAGGTGCTGTTGACGGTTCTGGGGCAGCAAATTCACCAGCGAAAGAGGTAGTGGCAGAGATTAAAAAACTGGGCGGAGAAGCAGTTGCCAACTATGACTCAGTGGCCACTATGCAAGGCGGCGAGAACATTGTAAAGACTGCCATAGACAGCTTTGGTAAGGTTGATATACTGGTCAATAATGCCGGGATTCTACGTGACAGAATGCTGTTCAACATGAGCGAGGGAGACTGGGATTTAGTGCTCAAAGTGCACCTCTATGGTCATTTCTATACCATCAGGGCAGTGAGCCCCTTCTTCCGCCAGCAGAGATATGGACGAATAATAAATACCTCGTCTGTAGCAGGTCTCAATGCTACTACTTATGGGCAGGCTAATTATGGTGCAGCTAAGGAGGGAATCGTCGGCTTAACAAGAAAGGTAGCTCGGGATATGGGCCGGTACGGTGTGACGTGTAATTGTATTCGGCCTAACGCCGGGACCCGGCTTACCCTCAGCGACGAAATGAAGAAAGCTCGGCCAGAAGTTATGGCCAGGTTTGAGCAAATGAAACCTGAAGATATTGCTCCTCTGGTGGTATGGCTCGCTTCTGATGACGCTGCTAATGTCAATGGGCGGGCATTTTATGTAGAAACAGGCCGAATTGGGCTCTATTCAGAGCCGGTATTGGAGAAGCAACTGGTTAAAACTGGCGCATGGACGATTGATGAGCTATTCAGGTTCATGCCAGGAACAATGACCAAAGAATTGGTAAATCCAGACCCGCCCCAACCAAAGTAATGGCTCGCTGTGTGCTATCATCGGGGCTTAATTTGTAGTCACGTATTTGGAAATCGGTGCTTTAGCTGATTGTGTGAAAGTCTGGGCATTAACAGTTATCACTACAATTTGGTCTGGCTGGGCAATGTGCTTTGTTGTTTGAACCATCGCTTGCAGTGTAATAAGGGCAGAGGCGCTACACCTTGGACAATTAATTTCTAGGAAGGTAAAAATGGACTTTAGACTGGGCGAAAAAGAACTGGCCTTGAAGGAAGAAATTCGCAAGTTTGCCGAAGCAGAGTTACCTCCGGATTTGGTGCGCAACACCGTAATTGATGGGGAGTTCAGAGATTTTGAGTTCGAAATATCCATGTCCAGGAAACTGGCACAAAGGGGCTGGCTCGTTATGAGCTGGCCAGAGAAATATGGTGGATGTGGTGCTTCTCTCTTGGAGCAAACAATATACGAAATGGAGATAGCCTACTGGGGAATACCGGGGGCCTGGATGGGCATAAGCGGAACACAATGGGTAGGGCCCTGCTTGATGATGTTCGGTACCGAAGAGCAAAGAGAAAAATATTTGCCGTTAATTGCCTCAGGTGGGAAAGATGGTATCTGGTGCACGTGTTACAGTGAACCAAATGCTGGCTCAGACTTTGCCAATATTCGGACACGGGCGGTGAGAGACGGAGGTGACTATATTATAAATGGGCAAAAGGTGTGGACGAGTGTTGCTCACCGGGCAAGATGGTGCTGGCTGGCTGCCAGAACAGCCTCCAATGCCGCTAAGAAACACCAGGGAATCAGTATCTTTATTGTGGACATGAAGAGCCCAGGTGTTACAGTTAATCCTATTTTGAACTATTATGGGCGGCATCACTTTAATGAAGTATTTTTCGATAATGTGAGGGTGCCAGCTTCCAACTTGGTGGGAGAGGAAAATAAAGGCTGGTATTATCTTATGCAGTCACTGGCTTTTGAGCGGCGCAGCATAGCGCCTACCACCTATGGTAGTTTAAAGTGGATTTTAGAAGAGCTAGCCAAGTATGCTGGTCAAACCGAGTATGAAGGCCAGCCGTTGTCTCAAAATCCTGTGATTCGTGCTAAGCTAGCTGATCTGGCTATCGACCTGGAAGTGCTGAAGATGTTCGCCTTCCAGCTTGCCTGGCGGATAAGTCAAGGTCAAATTCCTGTCTATGAGTCCTCAAGGAACAAGATAATGGGTGATGATTTGATGAGACAGGGGGCTATCACCGGGGCGGAGATTTTAGGAATATATTCTCAGGTTGACCCGGATTCCGAATGGGCTAAACTCGATGGCGCCATACAGGGCGCATATCTGGGATTTCCCGGTCAGGCAATTGCGGCGGGCACCGCCGAAATCGAAAAAAGCATCATTGCGCAATTTAGGCTGGGATTACCCAAATCATATTAAAGGTTTTTAGAGTTTAATTAATAACATGTCCCTGTCGTTGTGAGTAGAGCGAAGAATGTAAACTCTCCACTATGGGCAGAGTGATAAAAATGCAGACTTTTTAAAGGGGTTATCATGGATTTCAGTTTTACAGAAGAGCAGGACATGCTGCGGATTTCAGTCAGAGATTTTCTGGCAAAGGAATGTCCCAAAGCTAAAGTCAGGGAGATGGCAAAAGATGAAAGAGGCTATGACCCGCAGATGTGGCACAGTATGGCAGAACTGGGCTGGATGGGACTCATCTTTCCGGAAGAATATGGTGGCATGGGTGCCAGCTTTATGGACCTGGTTATCTTGATGGAAGAGATGGGAAAAAATATCCTGCCCGGTCCCTTCTTCTCCACTATCGTCCTTTGTGCTCTGCCCTTACTTGAATATGGAAGCAGTAAGCAAAAAACTAAGTTTCTGCCGCAAATAGCTGAAGGCGAGGCTATCTGGACTTTCGCTTTAGCCGAGTCGTCAGGCAGATATAAAGCTTCTGAGATAAAACTTCGTGCTATATTGAAAGGGACAAATTATGTTCTCCAAGGGTACAAGCTCTTTGTTACTGATGCCCATGTCGCTGATTATATCCTGGTAGTGGGCAGGACCGGAGAAGGTGAAAGACCCGAGGACGGAATCACACTGTTTATGGTGGATGCCAAGGGACCAAATGTGAAGATGGAGGCGATCCCGACTATAGGCGGTGATAGGCAGTTCAAAGTCAGCTTTGATAGGGTGGCGGTGCCCAAAGATAATATCTTGGGCAAAATAGGCAATGGCTGGGATGTAGTGGACTTTATATTACAGCGGGCTGCTGTGCTGAAGTGTGCCGAGATGTCCGGAGCGTGTCAGGCTGTTTTGGATATGACTAGTAGCTATGCCAAGGAACGAATTCAGTTTGACCGGCCGATTGGCTCTTTTCAGGCGATACAGCACAAACTGGCTGACATGTTGATTGATGTGGAGGCGGTTCAGTATTTACTTTATCAAGCAGCGTGGGGAATAAGCGTTGGTTCACCATCGCCTTGGCAGATTTCCGCAGCCAAAGCTAAAGCCAATGAAGCTTACCAGCGAATTTGCATTGAAGCCATTGCTGCTCATGGGGCTATCGGATATACCATGGACCATGATATTGGTCTCTATTACCGTCGTGTCAAAGCGGCACAGTTTGTTGCCGGCGATACTGACTTGCACAGGGAAGTGATAGCCATTGGGCTGGGGCTTTAGTTTTGCCAGATAGAGAGGCTCCTTGACCTTGTAAATCCAAATCCCTTCTCTCTGACGACACTTGTGCAAGATCTGGTTGATGAACTAAATATTTTAGCTATTGAGTATAATTTCAACCGCCCACACTAGTTTCTTGGTTACCTTACCTTTGTAGAGTATATTGAAAAGGAACTTGTAAAATATGCTGCTCAGTGTTAGTATGTGGGTTAGCTATGGGGCTTGACAAAATTAAATGAGGATGTTAGATTTATTAGTTTGTATTATGTTTCCATTTTCTTTTACTCTTGTCACCTTAAATTTTCCTAGTTAGTGTCTTCAAGAAATTGTTTTGAAGAATCAGGATCGTTTCTTTTATGCTTAAACACAAGTTAGTGAAGTCTTTCGCTAAATTGCCCGAGACTTTAGAAATACCCGACCTTATTCA
>JBGPRV010000010.1:0-19729 GCA_041489785.1 Dehalococcoidia bacterium
AAGTTGAATTTGTGTTGCTGAGCCACCCTAGCGTAGCTGAGGCAGTCTATGTAGGTATTGACGATGGCTATGGAGGACAGATACCAACGGCCTTTGTGGTACTCAAAGAAGGGCAAAGCGCTACTTCAGAGGAACTAGCCAGTCTTTGTTACCACAACCTGGCTGATTTTAAGCTTCCTAAGAGAATTGAATTTGTAGACAGCGTACCCAAAACTGCCTCGGGGAAGATAGATAGAAAGAAGCTCAAAGAAAGAAAGCTGCCCCAGAACTAACTCAAACAGTAGCTCTTAGCCTTGTCTATTGGACTCCCCGCAATGACATTACCAGACGCTCACATTATCCTAATGTTGACGTGGTTAACACTTATTGGTAACATCATGAATTGAGCCGTGCTAGGCGGGGAACCAGCGGTGCCCTGTACCCGAAAACCGCTATAGCGGGGCTGAATTCCTGCTTGAGGTTGACGGCCGGCTAGATTTGTTTTTGCTGAGCGGTGTTGATAATCGGGTTCTATGCAACTGGAAACTATGAACCCCGTCAGGTCCGGAAGGAAGCAGCGGTAAGTAGCATTTCCAGTGTGATATAGAGGTGCCTGGTTGGAGCTAGTTGGTAGAGGCAGCTTCCCGGTTTGGAAATCGAGAGCAGGTGCACGGCTTACAAAAATTCAGAATAGATAGGAAAAAGTTCATAGATGGATTTCTTAGGGCTTGAAGGTAAAACAGCAATCGTTACTGGAGGTGGCTCCAATATTGGGAGGGGCATAGTTCTGGCTTTCGCTGAGCAAGGAGCGAACGTGGCTATAGCTGAACTAGATGAAGCTCAAGGAGCTAAAGTAGCCAAGGAAGCCAATTCTCTGGGCAAGGGCAAAGTTGAGAATATAAGGACGGATGTAACCGACTGGAATTCGGTACAAGCGATGGTGAAGCGAACACTGGATAAGTTTGGTCAGGTAGATATACTGGTCAACATTGTTGGTTGGGTCAGGGACGACCTTTTTGTAAAGAAACCCAGAGAGGATTGGGAAAAAGAGATAGCCCGCAATTTTTGGAGCGATATAAACTGCACTAGGGCCGTTTTAGACCACATGATTGAGAGGGAGTACGGGAAAATCATCAACATCAGTTCTGATGCTGCCCGAGTAGGACAATTAAGAGAAGCTGTTTACAGTGGCTGCAAGGGTGCTGTGATTTCTATGACCAAGTCTCTAGCCAAGGAGCTTGGCCGTTATGGGATAAACATCAATGTGATTTGTCCAGGTGTTGTTATTCCTGCTAGCAGGGATGTTACTACTTCGGAGAGCATGTGGACGGATGATATGATGAAAATATTTGGCACTCCTGAGGCGCTAGAGAAAATAGCTAAGGGTATCCCTCTGGGACGGGTGGGGACACCAGATGATATAGCCAATGCTGTTCTCTTCTTGGCGTCGGACCGAGCTAACTTCATAACTGGACAGACTATTAGCGTTGATGGTGGTTACACCATGGCGTAAGAGATTTTAAACAGCCTCAAATAATCAAGGTGGTGATGAACATGGCAATAAAAAAGGTATGTGTTATTGGTTCAGGGACTATGGGCAGCGGCATAGCTCAAGTATCGGCACAGGCTGGCTATGAGACGACCATGGTCGACGTAAAACAAGAGTTTCTGGACCGTGGTATGGGCATGGTAAAAGCCAGCCTGGGTAAATTTGTGCAAAAAGAAAAAATTAAGCAAGAGGAGATGAATAAAACTCTGGCTAGACTTCATACCTCGATTGACATGAAAAATGCCGCTAAAAATGCTGACTATGTTATAGAGGCGGTATTTGAGAGGGCAGAGGTCAAGCTGCCGATATTTGGACAGCTTGAAGAAATCTGCCCCAAAGAGACAATCCTGGCTTCTAACACATCCGGAATACCAGTGAGTCTACTGGCATCCGCGACCAGGCGTCCCGATAAGGTTATCGGCACACACTTTATGAACCCCGTACCGCTAATGAAGGGAGTAGAGATAGTAAAAACCTTGCTTACATCAGAGGAAACTCTGAAAGTAAGCCTCTATTTTGTCCAATCTCTGGGTAAGGAAACAGTCGTAGTTAAGGATTCCCCGGGATTTGTAACCAACAGAATAATAACCTTGGTTATGAACGAAGCCGCCAAGTTATTGGAGGAGAATTTAGCCAGCATAGAAGACATCGATAAAATAGAGAAGTTATCACACAACTGGCCTATGGGCCCATTCGAGCTAGCCGACATGGTTGGCATAGACGTTATAGTTGACCTCCTGGAAGGGATTTACCAGCAGACTGGATGGGAAAGATATAAGCCAGCTCCGTTATTGAAGAGGATGGTCGAGATTGGGTACACGGGAAGGAAAGTGGGCAAGGGCTTCTATCAATTGTTTGGACAGGGCTGACACTTTTGTACCGGCAATTGCTCCGCAAATCTGGCTTCAAACCGAAGAAACGCTTAGGACAGCATTTCCTTGTAGATGAAGCTGTATTAGAGCGTATTCTCTCTGCTGCTGAACTTAGCCCCGGGGACATTGTAGTCGAGATAGGTCCGGGCCTCGGTATACTAACTGAGGGGTTAGCTCAGCAAGGAGCTAAGGTCATCGCTGTTGAGCTTGATGCCAAATTAGTTGCCCTGCTGAAAAAACGACTGGCTGCCTTTCCTGATGTCAAAATTATCCATGCCGATATACTTAAAGTTACTCCCCGGCAACTTCTCCAGGATAATTTAACCGCCTCCGAACTTGCCCGGGGTTATAAAGTTATCGCTAATCTTCCCTATTACATTACTTCACCGGTGTTGAGTCATTTTCTCGAGGCGCAGCCCCGACCTTCGGAAATGGTGGTAATGGTACAGAAGGAAGTTGGTGAAGCTATTGCTGCTACTCCTGGTAAGATGAGATTGCTCAGTGTTAAGGCTCAGTTTTATAGTAAACCTGCTATTATTTCTTATGTGCCGGCAGCGAGTTTCTATCCCCCGCCGAAGGTGGATTCGGTTATTTTGCGCCTGGATGTTTACTCCCGGCCGCCTATCGAGGTATCCGATGCCGCCAGTTTTTTTGATATAGTTATGCATGGTTTCAGCGCTCCTCGTAAGCAGCTTCGCAATTCCCTGGCTCACTCTTTAGAGATGCCGCCCAGCCAGGTGGCTTCATTACTGGAAAAGGCTGGTATAGAAGCTAAACGGCGGGCGGAAACTCTGAGCTTGGAGGAATGGAGAGAGCTATGGGAAATCTTTGCTCCCTTCACAAAAAGCTTGCAATGTTGACTGTCTATGCCCCGGCTAAAATAAACCTTGTCCTCGAGGTACTGGGCAAGGATGATGATTATCACCGAATCTCCAGTATTGTTCAGTCCATAGACTTATGTGACGTCCTCAATTTTCAGTTGGACGAGGCAATATCCTTTGAATGTGCTGAGCCCGGCTTAAAGCATGATAACCTGGTAACACGGGCAGCCACCCTGCTTAAGGAAAGCACAAAATGTAGTCTGGGGGCACGAATCGAACTTCGTAAACATATACCCTGGGGTGTGGGATTGGGGGGTGGCAGCAGCGACGCCGCTGCTACTCTCTTAACTCTGAATGAGCTCTGGGGGTTGGGGTTGTCGCTTTCTGAGCTGGTCCGTTTAGCCTCCAAGCTGGGCTCGGATGTTCCCTTCTTTATCCATAAAGGCACGGCTCTGGTAGAAGGGAAGGGAGAAAAGGTAACCCCGCTGCCATCCTTGCCTGCAACCAGCTTTGTGTTGTTGGTGCCGCCATTACCTAAAATATCGGGCAAAACGAAGCAAATGTATAATAATTTACGAGTTGCTGATTTCACCGGAGGCCAGTTTGTTCAACAGGCCCTGGCATCTTTGAGGCAGGGGAAAGCGATTGACCATAGTCTTATGTTCAATGTCTTCGAAAACGTCGCCTTCGATTTCTTCCCCGGGCTGGACAAATATCGGAAGACTCTGGAAGAAGCCGGAGCCCCAGGAGTTTATCTCGCGGGCTCCGGACCATGTCTTTTTACTTTTTTCTCAGAGGCGGAAAAAGCTGGTGAGGTGTTTTCACGCCTTAAAAAGCACAGATTGGAGTGCTACCTGGCATTTTCTTTTCCACATACAAACGTAGCTGCGGGTCTTTAAACTTGCCGGGACAGGTAATTTAATGGCAATGGGAAAGCTGAAGCAAAAGAGATGGCTTGAATTAGCGTTTTACGTTGCCATCCTCGTTGGTCTCAGTTTCGGCCTTACCTATTTGCTTCGATACTTAATGGCTTATTTCAATATCCCGATAGACAGATTTGCCCCCACAGCTTACTTAGTTGTCTTCGTAATCACCCTGCTATCTAACGCGGGCATCTTTGTTCCGGTATACATCCATATTTCCATAATGATGACAGTAGCGCAGTATTGGAATCCTGCTCTTGTAGCTTTGACAGCCAGCGTAGCTGGTACCCTGGGGGAAATGAGTGGTTATTATGCCGGCTACTTGGGAAAGAGAATCGTACACCTTGAGAACGTACCGGGATATGAAAGGCTTGCAGGCTGGATGAAGCGATATGGTCCTTGGGGTATTTTCCTCATCTCTCTTCAACCTATATTGCCATTTGACGTAGCTGGACTACTAGCCGGAGCCTCTAGAATGCCAGTGTGGAAGTTTCTCTTGCCTTGCTGGGCAGGGAGATTTCCCAAGTATCTTTTGGCCTGCTACCTCGGCCCGGCGTTTTTGAGTCTTTTCCCCTTTCCACCCCTATGACTTCAATGATAAAGAGAGGGCCAGTTTTTTTTCGTCGGCCCTGGTGCTGACCTCTCCATCTAATTTTGCCTTATGCAATATCTGGAGGACCTTTCCCATCTCCGGTCCCGCGGGGATGCCCAGTCTTTTTAGCTCTTCCCCGTCGAGGGCAGTTCTGACATAGCGCAGTTTCGTGAGGAATAGTTGGAGATGGTGCTGTGCAGTTGTAGATTCTGAAGCTAGGGCATTTGCCTGTATCGCCACAGGCTCATATTCCCGGAGCAGGTAATAAATCTCGCTGGGTTTCAGGGCAGGCTTGTCCAGGAGGGGCAGGCTGGTCTTGAGGCGGAGCGTATCGCGCATGGCTCGGGATAATTTTGCCGATATGTTAAGACGGGCGAGAAATTGCTCAATGCCCCTTTCGCTAAATGAATAAATAAGAAGACAGAAATAGAGCGAGGGCAATTGGGTGGGCTTCTTTAGCCGCCGCGCCTTGTCAAATTTCTCAGCTACCCAGCCATCGCCTTTGAGGGAGGGGCTTATTCTTGGCAGCACTCCTAGCTCGGCAAGCCGCTTGATAACCAATTCCGGCTGTTTTTCCTCTAAAATCAGTTCTAGCTCGTGCCTGATTCGGTCACCGCTTATGGTATCCAGCATAGGAATATCCCGTCTAAGTAGCTGAGCGGTCTGTGCTTCGAACTCAAAACCAAACCGTTGTTCATAACGTACGCCCCGTAAAATTCTGGTGGCATCGTTGCTGAAGCTTCCGGGATGCAAAATATGAATGAGACGGTGCTCCAGGTCGTTTTTACCTTGGTAGGGGTCGATTAACTCCCCATAATCGTTTGCCGCCAGGGATATAGCCATAGCATTGATAGAGAAATCTCTACGGATGAGGTCATCCTTGAGGGTGCCCGGGGTAACCGCAGGCAGTGCCCCCGGTCTGGCATATGTTTCCTTACGTGCTGTCGCCAGGTCCAGGGTGAAATTCTCATATCTCAGCTTGGCGGTGCCGAAGCGGTGATGGGCCAGCAGCTTGGCCTGGCTGATTTCCGCCACTTGTTGAGCCAATTTCACCGCATCGCCTTCGACTACCAAATCAAGGTCGAAATTGGGATAACCTAAAAGCAGGTCTCGTACTACGCCACCGACGAGATATACCCTTTGTCCCAGCTTAGCCGCCTGTCCGCTGATATCCTTGACTAGCTCCAGGAGTGGCTGGGGGAGATATTGCTCTATTTGCCGGGCTAAATTCATTACATTAGTATTATATCAGCACTTCCCTTGCCGTCGTATAACGCAATTCCCATAACCATAGTTAAAATATTATAATACTCTCTCCTCTGGCGGGAGAGAGTTAGAGTGAGGGGGAAATTCCCCTCGAGCTTGCCCCTCTTACCTTAAGAGGGGCAAGGGGAGTTACGAAGAGAGTCTTTAAGCATGGAAGCTAAAAGCCCGGAAGGGCACAGGAAAAGGCTACGGGAAAGGTTCAATCAATCGGGGCTGGCAGCGTTCCTCGACTATGAAATTGTGGAATTGCTGCTGACGCTGGGGACGTCTCGCAAGGATTGTAAACCGCAGGCCAAAGAAGCCATAAAGAGGTTCAAGACCCTGAGAGGCGTTTTAGAGGCTCCTCCCGAGGAATTGCAGAAAATCAAAGGGATTACTGCCCACAATATCTTTGTCATCAAATTCATGCAGGAGATAGCCAGGGAGTTTCTTAAGGAACAAGTCCTCGATAAATCATACTGCCGGTCATCAAAGGAGGTCTTCGATTACCTGTACCATTCTATGCGAGACCTGAAAAAAGAAGTCTTCAAAGTCATGTTCCTGGATTCCCAGAATCGCGTTGTGGAGATTGAGGACCTTTTTGAAGGGACATTAAACGCCAGTGCTATTTATCCCCGCGAAATTATCCAGAGCGCCGTCAAACATAATGCTGCGGCCTTAATCTTCGTCCATAACCACCCGGCCGGGAATCCTCAGCCCAGCGATAACGATAAACAAATAACCCAGGATTTGGTCTTCGCCGGAAATATTATGCAGATTAAAGTCCTAGACCACATCATAATAGGCGAGAATAGATACTTCAGCTTCGCCGATGCCGGGCTGATTGAGGAATATAACTCGGACTTTTTAAGCCTCAAAGAGGGGAAAAGGACTTAAGCCTGAGCGGAATTGAATTTATCACCCAATGCTTAAAGGAAGGCAAGCCCTTGCCAGATAGCTACTGCTATAAAATTCCTGCGAGGGGGTTCGCCCAGTTTTCGATTTCGAGGTTGTTGCCCTGGCAATTTCATATGATAAAATACTACAAAAGCCAAGACGATGGGGTGTAGTGCAGCCTGGTAGCGCACCTGAATAGCGGAATATCAGCAACTTGGCAAGTTGTGGCACAGCAGTCGTTAGCATATGCTGGGCGAGTATTGACGTCTACCGCTGGTTCCGATATGATACATCATATGTGGGATAGTGGGGAAGGTTCAGAGGATTGGATTGATAGTCATCATTGTGAAAGGGGAATGGGATGAGTAAGAGTAAGCTAGCAGGAATCGTTGTGGCTTGTACTATAGCCATCATCGCGGTGATATTCGTAGTCTCGGCAAAGGGCCCGACTGGACCTGCCGAACCTGGAACTACTCCTAATACAGGAGGACTTGAAGCAATAAAAATGGCTGCGGGCCAACTCGTAGACGAATACACAGCAAATGAAATAGCTGCAGACTATAAGTATAAAAACCATATTATTGCTCTCGAAGGTAAGATAGTCGATGTTAGTAGGGACCCTAAAACAAACAAGCCTTACATCGCTGTAACGGTACGTGGAAAGTATTCTGGTACCGAATGCATCCGGTGCTTCTTCAACAACGAAAATGAACTTCTAGGCCTTACTAAACGAGAAGAAGTAGTTCTCAAAGGGAAATGTCTGGGAAAGAAAGAGGACGTAGAGGGTACATCTTTTCCTATACTTTTCGAGAGCTGTTCTCTGATAGAAGAAACGGAATTTGAAATCATAGACTGGCATGTTATCGTGAATCTGCGTTCACCAGAGCTAGTAGTTAGCTATAAGAAATTCGGGTATAGCCTTAGATTTCATTTAACGAATCCTCAAGGAATAACAATAAGCACAGAGCTCGGTTATGTCCCGCCTACTACATCAACCGAAGGAGCGGTTCATTTAAAATTAACGGAAGATATGTATGAAAACCCGTTACCGGGGGAGTACAGGCTATCAGTCGAGGCTACCAAGTTACTACTCGAGGCGGATCCATCAGTTCTGGATACTGAAGTTATCGCTAGTAAGACTTTTGACTTTTCTGGTCCACAGCCTGAGATGGCAGTAACAGATTTCCGAGGAGCTTGGGCTCGGGGTACAGACGAACCTTATTTTTTGGGCGAAGTTAAGTTTAGAGTCAAAAATACTGGAGACTTACCATTCTGTACAATGCATATGAGTGCTTCTAGTGACGGTAGATCTGGAAGTTATTGGGTGCATCCTGAGGGTGTCTATACATACGCGACGGTAGCACCCGGGGAGGAGAAGACGCTGGTTGCAAGCGCAGAGGAGCCAGATTGGCGTGATGTCCTACTTTTTTATGATTATTGTTCGGGGAAGCAATCATTGATCCTAAATTTTGTGGACAGTTCTGGCAAAGTCGGGTATTCGCTAGATACAACCGTAACTATTCCTCAAAGGCCGAGGGAATGAAGCTAGGAAGAGAAAAGGCAATGGACTCTCTGTAAGAAGCAGATGAATCGGTTTAGGACGTAAGGGGGAATTGGATGGTGAAAAGAGGGCTTCTATTGGCACTAATTCTAGTACTCATGACTGCTACAGTCTCCTGTGATGGTGGAGGCTCACCATCCGCTGTCGTTAGGAGTTTCTACGCCGCGCTTAATGAGGGGGATCTTAGCAAAGCTCAAGAATTCATTTCACCTACATATATGGAACTTGAATACACCGATTTAGGTGAAGTCGCCAGAATGGGTGAGCTTGCGGGAAGCTTTGAGAGGGTAGAGATATTAGGAGAAGAAAGGGAGGAAGAGTTCGGGGAAGAGTATGCCTATGTAACCGTTGAGGTAACACTCTCACCAGAAGCCGAGGCAAACCCACTTCTTGTAATGTGGGGAGGAGAACAAATCCTCCTTTTGGGAAAATTCGAAAGTGGCTGGAAAGTTACGTATATAATGTAGGAATTGAAATGAAGATTGCCGCACTGATTTTGGGAATTGTGGGAGGGCTTTGGGGACTTGTAATTGGCGTTGGTTCCCTGGCTGCCGAAATGCGTTGGGCTGAATTTTGGGAAGAGACTGTGGCGATGGAAACGGTGGGAGAAATGGTGGCTATTATCGTCTTTTCAACTGGGGCAATCGTGGCAGCGGGGCAAGCTAAACATAGACCAGGGCTTGCCGGCATCCTAATGCTTGTCACCGTATTAGTTTACTTCCTGATCGGCATACATTACGTAGACGTATTCATTTTTCTTTACGCTATGATCTTTCTATTTGTGGCAGGTATACTAGCGCTAGCGAGCTCCAGAAAGAGAAGCCAGTAGTTAGATACTATTAGAGACTATAGCATCGTGCTTGAGCTTCATGAGAAAGAGGAAGAGCAATGTCACAAAGATATGTTTGTGGAAGACATGACAATTGCGTACCGCTACGGCGAATTTCCGCAAGAATGGGGGAATATGTTTGTAAACCCCAAGAGCTACGATCTCCAACCTTTGATATTTTGCTAGCTTGAGATCTAAATAGCGAGGGGGCTTAGGAATTCCATGGTATTGGCCAGCACTTGCAGAAGACTGATGAAGAAGGAAGGATAAGACCATCCTGGCGTTTGTGTAAAGATAGGGCTAAATATAAAAGAGCGAATGAGGGAGGTGCGGCAACGAGAAAAGGCAAATTGACCGGCAAAATCCTCGGGATTGTACTTGTATTTGCGATGATCGGGGCGATGCTTGGTGGGTTGCCCATTCTGGTAGGGGAGGCTGAAGCCTCTCCCGCAACCATCTATGTCCCTGATGACTACGAAACTATTCAAGCGGCAAAAGGCAAAGCAAATTCTAGTGGCATTCCTTCCACCATAGATTCAGATAGAGACAATTATTCTCTGGTGGAGCTGTCTGAGCCCTACGGGACAGGAGCTATAGGTGCCTGGCCTATGTTCCGCCATGATCCTCAGCATACGGGCAGAAGTCCCTACACAGGGCCAGAAACGCCTTCTTTAAAGTGGAGTTATGCTACCGAATACGCCATCGCGTCCTCGCCGGCGATAGGTTCAGATGGAACCATCTATGTCGGGGGAGACGGGGTTTACTTCGCCGGCTCGTACGATAATAGACTCTATGCCATAGAGCCAGATGGCACCTTGAAGTGGAGCTATGCTACAGAGGGTGCTATTCATTCCTCTCCAGCTATAGGTCCTGACGGAACCATCTATGTTGGCGGAGACGGCTCTGGCTCAATCGCGCATTATCTTTATGCTATAAATCCAGATGGTTCCTTAAAATGGAGCTATGCTACATGCACAGGGTGCAAAATCCATTCCTCACCGGCGATAGGCTCAGATGGGACCATCTATGTTGGATCAAAGGACAAAAAAATCCATGCGATAAATCCAGATGGCACCCTGAAATGGAGCTATCCTACAGAGAATTCTATCGATTCCTCGCCCGCCATAGATTCAGAAGGCACTATATATGTGGGCTCTAATGACTATGAACTCTATGCCATAAATCCGAGTGGAACGCTCAAGTGGAGCTTTGCGACAGGGTACCCTGTCACTTCCTCGCCGGTGATAGGCTCAGATGGGACCATCTATGTTGGATCAAACGACCAAAAAATATACGCCATAAATTCTGATGGCACTTTGAAATGGAGTTATTTTACAGGGGGTGCGGTTACCTCTTCCCCAGCTATAAGTCTTGATGGCACTATCTATGCCGGCTCGCAAGATGACAAACTATATGCTTTAAATCCTGATGGGACCCTCAAGTGGACTTATACCACAGGGAATATTATTGATTCTTCACCCGCAATAGATGCAAAGGGCACTATTTATATTGGTTCTTATGATTGTAAACTTTATGCCATAAACTCAGATGGCACTATTAAGTGGAGTTATGGAGCAACCCACTACATCTCTTCGTCACCAGCTATAGGCTCAGATGGAACCGTCTATGTTGGGTCTCAGGATGGCAAACTCTATGCAATTGGTATTGGCATCCGTGACATCAGACAACCGATTAGCTCCATCAGTTTCGGTGATATGACCGTGGGCAGTAGCCTAGATAAGATAACCACCATCCATAACGATGGCACTGCCGCCCTGACTATAAACAGCATCACAAGGAGTTCTGGGAGTTCCGATTTCACCCATATTGGTCCCTCGACTCCGTTTAGCATCGTAGCGGGAGGCTCAAGCACCATCACTGTCCGATTTGCTCCTAGTTCTACAGATTCAAAGAGTGCCACCTTCAATGTCAATAGCAATGACCCCGACGAGGCTAATGTCCCGTTTATTGTTTCCGGGAATGGCGTAGCTAACAATCCGCCTAATATGCCTTCCAACCCATCACCCTCAAACCACACCACTGGTGTCCCAGTCAACGCTGACCTGAGCTGGAGCGGCGGAGATCCTGATGCTGGGGATGCAGTGACCTATGACGTTTACTTCGGCATTAGCTCAAGTCCGCCATTGGTTTACAGCGACCAATCAGCAAGTACTTACAACCTAGGAGCCCTGAACCCCAACACGAAACACTATTGGAAGATAGTAGCTACAGATAACCATGGGGCATCAGCCACAGGACCTCTGTGGGATTTCACTACTGCCACCGAACAGGAAGAGGTCACCCTGACGCTATATGTCCATGAAGGCAGTACTGGTGGGCCGATTATTGTAGGGGCACAGGTCACCGGTCAGGATGGTGCTGGTAACTCCTTCAGCCAGACTACCAGCTCCAATGGCTATGTCACCCTCGCTGGAGCACCAGGGACATGGAGCTTCATCGCCTCCAAGACTGGCTACCAGACTAACTCTTGGTCTCAGAGTATTGCCACCACTGGTGAGAAGCATGCCTACCTGCAATATGAAGGGCAGATCCCAGAGCAGGTTGTGGCATGTTCACTGCCTCCGCCAACTCTGATTAGTCCGACACAGGGGGCCGCTGGGATGGCGCTGCGCCCGACCTTCAGTTGGTCCTCGGTATCCGGAGCTAACAGGTACTGGCTGGTGGTCGCTACCGATAAGAATATGCTGTCCACCAACCCCGCGGATGAGTTCTGCGAAGTTTATTATATGCCTACAGAAGGTGGCGGGCTAGAGAGAGTGACTCTATACTACCCCGCTTATTACAACTCCATTGTTGTCAGGCTCTACAACTTTGATGGCAAAGCCGTAGTTCCTATGCAATCGATAGTTATATCTTACGAAGAGAAGGCAACCAGTGGAGGACAGAAGTATAAAGAAATCACCGGTGCGCAATCTTTCTCCAGCTACGAAGATGCTCAAGCTTATGTCGCAAGCCAGACGTCTGGAAACTATAGAATAGTGGGCACCAATCCCCTTAGTAGCCCAATACCTCTTGAAGAATTAGGCGGCGACCTGACATCCGTCCCCAGTGCCGTCATCAGCGACGTTTCGTTAATCTCCACGAGCTATACACCGCCCTCAAACCTCAACCACAGCACCACCTACTGGTGGCAGGTCCAGGCCTTCAACTGGGATGGCAACAAAGTCGTCCAACTAGGACAGTATTCGGCTCAGCATAGCTTAAGTACCGAGCAAGAAGAGGTCACCCTGACACTATATGTCCACGAAGGCGGTGCTAGCGGGCCGATCATTGCAGGGGCACAGGTCACCGGTCAGGATGGTGCTGGCAATAGTTTTGACCAGACCACTAATGCCAGTGGCTATGTCACCATTACGGGAGTGCCGGGGACATGGAGCTTCACGGCCTCCAAGACAGGCTATAACGCCAACAGCTGGTCTCAAGATATCACCTCAACATGCGCTAAGCGTGCCCACCTCACCCTGGCTGGATGGCCAAACTGCATTATGATACTCGAGCAATGCCAATCTGGAGTATACATTGACCCTCATTTGCCTCTCTGTTGGGAAATCAGTGGCGTTGGAGTTGGAGATTCCTTTAGTATCTGTGCAGGCAACTCTACGGCGAGTAACGGTATCAAGGAGGTACGATTCTCCTCTGACGATACACAGGATGGGGCCCCAAACGGCCAGTGGACAGAAGAATGGTATGATTGGAATACTTCTTCGGGAGATTGGAGTGCTGAGACTAAATCCATGTCTTGGTCCTTTTCCACGGGCGGAAATAAGGAGGTCTGGGTAGAACTTGAGGATAACGCAGGTCAAACCAGTCAGTGTTTTAAGGAGATTGCAGCCGTTCCCCTACCCGAATGGTTCGAGTTACCCGATACCATCACTCTTGACGAGTTTGCCGTTTCGAGTTTTGCCGGAAGTATCGCTGAGCGCATCGCCCAAGAGGGAGGGGTAATCGATTCTTTTCCCATATTTCTATCGGGGAAACTAGAATTCAGTAATCAACCAATAAACATAGTCTTGGTCTGCTCACCTCACCCACCAACGTTGTACAAATTGGTAAGGATAAAAACAAATTTGGTACAAGATCCCCGTTACATAGAATTGGTGGCAACTATGGAATCTTCGAGCGTAGTGGGATGCGTATGGAATACTCTTGTCTCTCAGACTATATTGAATTGGATAAGCCACCCTGGACAAACCGTATTAGAGAAACTCGCCAAGGCGATGGCAGATTCTATCATTCGGGGTGCAGGCTTGTCCCCTCTCATTTCTACCGCCCTAATAACCTACGGTTCCATTCTTGATTGCGTGGAGAACGGGTATTCTGACAAATTGGAGGGTTTCGAGGATGGTAGGGATTATCTAGTATATCTACCTATTGGTTATGATTTTACAATTAGGGCACAACGAGGATTCGACCCTTGTCAATTCCAAGCAAGCGTGACTACAGTATGTAGTTGTCCCCCGCCGGTTCAAGGTATGAGGCAGGGGACAATATTGGAGACTATGAATGACATTAATTTGGAAATCCGCGAGATTCCAGCTTGGTTCTGCAAAATTTTTAGTCCTGGAGAACTTAGTGTGTATGATTCGCGAGGGCGAATTACGGGATTGGTGGATGGACAAATTAGACAGGAAATTCCAGATTCTGAATATGACGAGACAAACAAGGCCGTCACTGTCTTCTCACCTGAGGGTCCTCTGGTTTGCAAGATAGTAGGGACAAGCGATGGCACCTACGACTTATTTGAAGGGTTTTTCGAGGATGGAGAAACGATGGCATTTGCTATCCTAGATATTCCCATGACAAATGGAACAACACATCAATATAGTGTCAATTGGGAAACTTTCCCTGAAGGCGAAGAAGGCGTGACAATGCAGATAGATTCTGACAATGATGGTGTCTTCGAAGAAACGAAGACTCTCCGGCCGCCAATCGCGTCATTTGCCTTTTCACCGAGCAATGTCTCTGTCAATGAGGAAATCGACTTTGATGCCTCTCAATCTAGTGACGCTGATGGAGAGATTGTCTCGTATCAATGGAACTTCGGAGATGAGAATACTTCAACAGGTAGCATAGTAACGCACGCTTACTCGGCACAAAGTAAGTATACTGTATCCTTAGTTGTAGTGGGCAATGATGGTGAAGTGTCCAGTTATTCCAGGATCATTCAGGTTGGGGAAGGACAGGGCATGCCCACCTGGGGCTGGGCAATAATAGTCATTGGTCTAGTCGTGCTAGCAGTCGTAGTCATCGGAAGACGACGTAGGCCTGCGTAAGATACCCCCCACACAACCTCTCCGAGTATTGCACAAAAGCCTGTTTTGTTACCTCAAACGCACACCCTGAACGGCAAAAGCTCGGTTAAGTATACTCGTGGTTGTTGTGACCTGCCCTATGCTAAAATTAAGTTATGGGAAGGATTAGGCTATTTTGGAGTTCGTTGCCTTTATCTCGGCAATGGGCAGGGAAGTTTAGCAAAGTCGTGGCTGACAAGGCTTCTTAGGGGGAGAATAAGAGTATGCCTAAAAAGACACGCCACACTAGACAGGAAAGGCCTGAAAGGCGACGAAGTATACGAACACTCCTTAGAAAATATCAGGTCTGGGTTGGGATTGGTGGGGTCGTCTTGGCACCATTTCTTGGTGGGGGTGTGCCTATGATACCCTACAATCTCCACGATGGCGTTCTTATCACTATTGTAGGATTTTTGGTCAGTGCCCCCTTTTTCGTCCGAGCATATCAACTTTATGCTCATCTCATTATTAAGAGGAGAACTTGGATAATCATTATAGCGGTTACCATTGTGGGCGTAGCCTTGATAGTAACCCAGTTACAATTTACACACCCTAGACCAAAACTAAGGGTAGATTTTGATTCCTCTTCCATTATGGCTTCTACAGGAGAAATAAAATTTCGTATCGTGAATAACGGACAAGGTGCAGCGTACCAATATTATGTGATAATGTTCGGTGCCCCTGAAAATCAGCTTCAGGAAGTTATTAAGGCTAATGCAGTATTCGGCACAAGCTCTATTGAGCCAAACGAACCAGAATATTGTTGGGCTACTATTAACCAAGCAACTCCAGTGACGGGCGTTTGGTATCTATATTACAAACTTACATACAGTAATTCACCTACAGGAGGGCACTTATACACTGATGATTTCCCTTACTGGCTATCCTGTGATTTTAATAATCCACAAAAGGGGTTTGTAGAACTTACTCCAGCACAAAGAGATATATTTGAAGCAGCTATAAAGGCTTACTACCCTGATGAAGATTTTAAGTAGTTATTGACTTCTATGGACACCAATATACTATGTAAATATTGCCAATCTCCAAGTGTAATCAAGTTTGGCACTTTTCAGGGCATTCAACGTTATTGGTGCAAGGACTGCAAACGTAAATTCGCTGATAATAAAGCCTTGCCTACGATGAAAACACCCATTGAACATATATCCGCAGCCTTGAGTTGTTATTTTGGCGGTATGCCTCTAGATGCTATCCAGAGACACTTACAGCAGCAATACAACGTTTATTACTCGGAAATGGGCATCTATAACTGGGTAAGGCGGTTTTCACAAGAGGCGGTGAATAGAGTAAAAGACTTTCACCCTATCATTGGCGATACTTGGATAGCAGATGAAACAGTCTTGAAGGTAGGCGGTAAAAAAGTCTGGTTCTTTGATGTTATAGACGAAAAGACACGCTACTTATTGGCTTCCAGATTGACTGAAAGCAGAGCAACCAAAGAAGCAGCTTTGGTGATGAACGAAGCTAAACGAAGAGCGGGCAAATCACCGAAGAGAATACTTACCGATAAGATGGGGGCTTACTTAGACGGAATAGAGATGGTATTCGGTGCTGCTACCAAACACATTCAAAGCACACCTTTCACTGATGTTAATTCAACGAACATCATTGAACGCTTTCAGGGAACACTTAAGGATAGGACAAAAGTTGTGCGTGGCTTCAAGAATATGGATACTGCTAGATTACTTACTCAGGCGTGGCTGGTGCATTACAACTTTTTCAAAGAGCATACCACGCTCGGAGATGTCCCGCCCGCCGTTAAGATGGGTGCTACACCCATAAAGGACTGGGCTGAGGTTGTTAGCGGAACAAAGACACTCCCACCTATCAAGCCAGCTATGTTGGTTACGATGACAAAGCCTGTCCTAAAGCCAAGACACCCAAAGAGACGACCTAAAGACCTATTAGGGAAAACCTATACGCAAGTCGCTGTAACCTCACCTAGAGGCGTTTACGCAGACAGGCAAGGCGAAAGGCTTGCAAGGAAACCACATCGGGGCTGGAGGAGGGTTTACCCGTAATGGCAAAACAACCACGTTTATACTTAACCAAAAGCTCTATGTTATTGCGACACCACAATCCCGGTTGCGGCGCACTGCACGAAATAGTGTTTCGTGCCCCCCAAGCCCATGATAAGTTTTGGGTGCGTCGCACAAGACTATTGACAATGGGAGACGGGTGCCATAGTATAGGTAATGATCGAGTCAGGACCGAATCATCTTGAGTCGACGAGGTAATGGTATGCGCAAGTCAAAGTATTCCGCGGCAGTATTTGCCCTAGTACTGTGCATGGCGTTTGTGGGCCTCCCCAGTGGTTGTAGTGACGAGTCTTCATACCAGATAACATGGTTGCCACCCAGGGTTAGTACAGCCATAAGCCCAGGTGGTTCTTGGAATGGAAGTGTAAGTTTCATCAGCAACATGGATCTTGGCGTGGCCGAGCTCTCCATTGCGCCTGAGCTTGAGCCATTTGTCAGTGTTTATCCACAGAGTTTTTCCGGTGTCGTTGCCGATACTGTGAACACATTCCAAATGAGTATTACTGTACCACTTGAAACAACAGTGGATGAGGCCTACGAGGGTGTAATTAGCTTACTGGCGGGAGACAAGGCTTGTCCTGAGACTTCAGAAGTCAGACTCTACGTGGCTCCTTCATTAGAAACGATAACTGAACAGTCCTACAATGAGACAATAGAGCTAGAAACTGAAGCCAGTAATCTCTTTCATGAATCTGAACAAAGCCTCGGAACACAGGAGGCCCGCCGAGTCACGCTGGAATTCTTGAATCATCAAGCTGAAGTGTTTGATGCAGGAATCGCGGAAGACGGGAGTATTTGGATAGCGTACAAAGATGGTATAGATAGTTTCATTTCGATATCCACCCCGGGTACGCTTGGCTATGGTTATCAGGCAGCAGATGCTGAGGTCTCCGGCAGTGCCCTAACATCATCAATGGACTACGTGACTCCTGAAAACAGTAAAGCAATACTACTGTGGCCTTTCTGCTCTGATCCAACAATGCAGCCCGTGAATACAACAGAGACTCTAGGTGATCTGATGAACGATGTTGGCGCTACTTTGAGCAATGTAGGATACGAAGTAACCTTTGTTCGTGACAAAAATGTGACAGTTAATTTGTTGACATCTCTCTACTCATATCGGGTGGTCAATTTCGTCACCCATGGATCTGTGGTTTTGAATGAAGTCGTTCTAATGACTGGTGAAGAGTGTACTTTTAGCTCTTTTTGCGCCCATCTTCCCGATTTGCTCGCACATCGGTTGGCACGTGGGACCCTTTTCTTAGGACCAAACTGGTACATCCGGCCAAGCTTTGTGACGTACTACGGTGGTCAATCCTACCCGCACAGCCTTGTTGTGGCACATGCTTGCAGCAGCTTGGCCAACGATTCAATGGCAGATGCTTTCCTTGAGGCAGGAGCGTACGTTTACTGCGGGTGTAGTAATACAACCAACGTCAACTGTGCAGTAGTAGACATAGATCTGTTTGGACACCTTGCAGAAGATTTGACTCTCCAGCAAGCTTTTGCTGAACTGGCCGAGGAAGGTGCTACTACCTGTAACAGATCTGGTGCGGAATTCGACTTCTATCCTTCTGATGGGGGCGACTTCAAATTGGGACTCGCCTCTGGTGTGCCCTCCCTTGGAGAGGCACTGGATAATACAGGCCTGACATGGACTACTGGCGGCGATCCCACTGAGTGGTTTCCGCAGACTACTACCTCCTACTACGGTGGGGATGCTGCTCAAAGCGGCGATATCACCCATTTGAAATCCACGTGGCTGCAAACCACGGTTACCGGACCCGGGACGTTGACCTTCTACTGGAAGGTTTCCTCTCACGTTAATGATTACCTTAGATTCTATGTTGGTGGGGTAGAACAGACAAAGATCTCAGGCGAAGTTGACTGGCAGCAGAAGAGCTATTCTCTCACCTCTGGCACCTATACTCTGAAATGGGAATATACCAAGGACATCTCTGGTGATCTTGGCAGCGACTGTGGCTGGGTGGACAAGGTGGAGTTTACCCCAAGTGGTTAATGACAATTGAAGGCAGCGACTTATATGCTGTCGAGAGAGGAATTCCTTTGTGGATTGCACGGCAAACGGCATCTAGACGGCGCAGGTCACAATAACTTGGATTGTTACCTAGTCGCACACTAAGCCAAATCATGATTCCTGAACAACTCATCGAAATGCTATCCCTAGATTGTTACGCCTGACAGATGGCTAAGCAGGGAATTTGATTTCTTTGTTCCTGTTTGCTAGAATCTCACTCAGAAAGGGGGCAAGCGGTTTCTGCCTTTTTTCGAGGCTAAATGGGGTTCAGGTGGTCGGAGGTTCAAATCCTCTCACCCCGATGTCTTATAGGTAGTATCTCTTAGATGAAGAGAAAGCTAGTTTGCATCCTGCCACTACTAGCTACTGGTATTATTCTTGGCTATCTCTTCTTTGTGAGCTGGCTTCTAGGTTTTGTGCTAACCAGATATATGGCCGGCAAAACGAGTGGAAAACAGGGTAGAATAAAATCAATTGTCATTCCTTTTGGGAGGCATGGGGTTCACCTTCACCATTGGCTTATCGCTTCAGGGATAATAATTCTTAGTCTGATAATAAACGTCCAATTTTTGGCTTCGGCAATATCCTACGGAGTTTTGAGCGGCTTGGTTTTCCAGGGTATTTATTGCTACAGTGATTGGCATAAAATTCTAATTACCAGGAGGCATCAAAGTATAGAGAATACAGCAGTGTACAATACTGAGCATTTATTTAAAGAAGGATTAGAGAATGTTTAATCTTGCTATTAGGCAAGTTCTCCCCCATGTCGTTGTAGTCACCCGGAAGAAGACCTTTAAGCTTGTCCCTTACTAAAGTCACCTCTTAACAACTATCAAAAATTGCCTATAAAAGGTGTAATAATCTTATCCAAGGGAGACGTGCTGCTAAACCAGTATTGACCGAAAAAGATTTTGTTACTTGCCCAGCGATAACGATAAACAAATCACCCAGGATTTAGTCTTCGCCGGAAATATTATGCAGATTGCGTAGACGCAGTAATATAATCAGAAAGAGGATAAAATTTTTCTACGAGCAACCACCTAAGCCCCGGTTC